>CALKXS010000153.1 GCA_938003745.1 uncultured Algibacter sp. | reverse complement strand
ATTACAGTTTTGTTCCATTTAAGTGGCATAAGAACCTTTAAACATTACTATATTGAGTATGTTCAAAAACAGCTTAAACAAGAGTTTCCAAATACAGTTTCCTATAATCGTTTTGTTGAATTAATGCAGTCTAACATACTTTCATTAACCTTATATATGAAAACTTGCTGTTTAGGTAAGTGTACTGGGATTTCTTTTATAGATTCTACACCGATAAGAGCTTGTAATAAAAAACGAATAAATCAGAATAAGGTATTCAAAGGTATTGCTAATATTGGCAAATCAACAATGGGGTGGTTTTATGGGTTTAAGCTGCATATCATTATAAATGATAAAGGCGAACTACTTGATTTCATTATAACTCAAGCTAATGTAGATGATAGAACACCTTTGAAAAAAGACAACTTTTTAAAGAAGATTTTTGGCAGTCTATACGCGGATAAAGGCTATATTTCTAAACAATTCTCTGCCTTATTATTCGACCAAGGATTACATTTAATTACAGGAATAAGAAACAATATGAAAAATGTAATAATGACTATGAGAGACAAAATATTACTCAGAAAACGATCTGTTATTGAAACTATAAACGACCAGCTTAAAAACATAGCGCAAGTCGAACATTCTAGACATAGAAGCTTTGGTAATTTTATTACTAATTTAGTGGCTAGCCTTATTGCTTATTCTTTTCAAGAAAAGAAACCAACTATTAAATTTGAAACACAAAACACTACTCAATTGCCGCTTTTTTTTTAAATCCTTAGGTCGAATTCAGGTTAAAAGTAATATAGCTGAAGTTGTAGTTAATGATGGTGTTGTTATGGATTTGGTTAAAGTTGATGAATTTCATGATTTTTTTGCTTAGTAACTTAGATACGCCATTTTCTTTATTAATAAATAAAATACACTCTTATAGTTATAATTTTAATGCACAACGTGTAATTGGCGACTTGAAAGGGTTGGATAAGGTTAGCGTATTTATTTCAGATGCAGGAGGTTTAATGTCTACAGAGACTCTGATTGATATGAACAGAAATAGTAATTGGGATATTAAAATTTTTAGAGAGCGAGAAGAGGCAGTCGCTTGGTTAATGCGATTAAAAAAGGAAGTCTCTTAAACGTTATAGTAGAAGTATTATAATAAATTATAATGCTTCTACTTGCAAGCGAATATATTAAGCGTAAATTTGCAGCTTCAAAAATACCCATGACAGAATTCTTTAGAAAACGCTCCGCAAACGCAAAAAACGATATTTTAAGCGGTATAACAGTATCATTAGCTATGATTCCAGAGGTAGTTGCCTTTGCTTTTGTAGCGCAAATAGACCCTTTAATGGCTTTGTCTGGAGCCTTTATTATAGGGTTAATCACTGCTATATTTGGTGGGCGACCAGGTTTAATTTCTGGTGCAGCGGGAGCAGTTGCTGTTATTTTTGTTGATATGATAGCAAATGGGCATACCAAAGGCATGCTATTAGATACACCTATAGATAATATGGGTTTTTTCTACCTAATGGCTTGTGTTATCTTAATGGGAGCAATACAAATTACTGCGGGTGTTTTAAAGCTAGGTCGTTTTGTGCGTTTAATACCGCATTCTGTAATGATGGGGTTTGTTAACGGTTTATCTATTGTTATTTTTATAGCACAAGTAAAGATGTTTTCGCATAAATCTTTACATGTTTCACCAGAAGGTGTAAAAAAGTATGTAAGTAGTTATATGGAAGGCTCAGAATTATATGTTATGATTGGTTTGGTATTGTTAACCATGCTAATAATTTGGGGTTTACCAAAAATAACAAAAAAATTACCAGCCGCATTAACTGCCATTTTGATTACCAGTTTAATTGTTATTGGTTTTAATATGGATGTTTCTACTGTAGGCTCTTATATTATTGAAGGTGGTGGCACTGGTTTAAAAGGTGAATTTCCGACTCCAAATATGGAACTTTGGCAAAATTTACCATTTAATTTAGATACTTTAAAATTTATAGCATTACCAGCATTTTTAGCGGCATCTGTTGGATTAATAGAGTCGTTAATGACAATGAATTTAGTTGATGAAATAACAGAAACTAGAGGTAATGGAAATAAAGAGTGCGTTGCTCAAGGTATAGGAAATATATTTAGCGGTTTGTTTGGAGGAACAGGCGGTTGTGGCATGATTGGACAAACAGTAATCAATATTAATGCTGGTGGACGCGGAAGACTATCTGGAATTATGATGGCTGTAACTTTATTATCATTTATATTATTCGCAGATAAGTTAATAGAGATGGTTCCAATAGCAGCTTTAGTTGGCGTTATGTTTATGATGGTTATAGAAACTTTTGCGTGGTCAAGTTTTAGAATATTAAAGAAAATACCTAAAGCAGATGCCTTTGTGCTTATTACAGTTTCTTTGGTTACTGTATTTGTAGATTTAGCTGTAGCAGTATTTATTGGAGTCATCATTTCAGCTTTAGTTTTTGCTTGGGAAAACGCAAAAAAAATACGAGCAAGAAAGCGTATTTCAGATGATGAGAAAACAATAGTTTACGAAATTTGGGGCCCTTTATTCTTTGGTTCTATTTTAGCTTTTAATGATAAATTTGATGTTAAAAACGATCCTGAAAATATTGAAATAGATTTTATTGAATCTCGTGTTAGTGACCATTCTGCACTTGAAGCTATATTCAATATAGTAAATAAGTACGAAGCTGAAGGGAAAACAATTAAGTTAAAACATTTAAGCGAAGATTGTAAAATATTGCTTTACAAATCTAACCCGAAATTTAGAGAGGTTATTATTGAGGATATCGATGATCCTCGTTACCATTTGGCAGAAAACCCAGAAAAATTCACAAAAGGACTTTCTGAGTATAAATTTTAACAAATATCACTATTTTAGTGCATTGGTCTTTTTAATTGTTCCTTAATGCGTCCAAAAGATTCCTTACTAGTGCGTTTCCATCGATAAATGTCATGTTTTTTGTTTTTATTGGCTTCTTGTTTAGCTTCGTTTTGACGTGACTTGTTTGCCCAATTAAAACGTTTGCTTATAATGGTTTTTATAAGATTATCATTTCCATATATGTTTTCTAAAGCATTTAAAGTAGACATAGATACATTTTTACTTTATCATTTGTAACTTGAAGAAGTGCTGGTGTAGTACATGGTTTTGACAATATTCAACCAGACAATAAACATGTTGATATTATATTAAAGTCCAAGTAACGGTAAATGTTTTACAGAATGATAAGTTAACGCCGTTTTTATACATTGCTTCAAGTCATCCAACAAGAATCATTTCGTTTAAATTAAAAACAATAGCACGATTATCTTCAAACTTTAATACATCCTTATAAACAATTTTAAAAGTAGAAACCAAAGAGCTTGTGCATTGAAAATAGATAGCATACTATTCGGGGTTATTTTTTTTAGAATTAATTCTAATAGTACTGCCCTTTTTTACTAAATAACTTAGTTTTCCCCATTTTAAGGTTTCTTTAAGCTCTTGAATTGTATCAATACTAGAGGTTGTTTTTATAATTAATTTACGAAGCTGTTCTAGTTTTTCTTGATAGGTTCGGGGTAATTATTGAGAACTGTTTCAATCCTTGAGTCTGTATTAATTTTTATTTTTGATGAAGGTTTCAATAGTTTTTAATGTTATTTTTGAACTATTTTCACACTCTCAGGAACCAACTTAGTATAGTCGCCATTATTTCTAATAACATCTCTAACAATAGAAGATGCAATGTATGATGTGCTTGCAGCGGTTAAAAGAAATACGGTTTCAATAGGCGCAAGGTCTCTATTAGTGTGAGCAATTGCTTTTTCAAATTCAAAATCGGCAGGGTTTCTTAAGCCACGTAAAATAAATTCAACATCTATTTCTTTGCAAAAATCTACAGTTAAACCTTTGTATGTAACGACTTTTACTTTGGGTTCATGAGCAAAAGCATCTTCAATAAATCTTTTACGTTCTTCAAGAGTAAACATATATTTTTTATCACCGTTTACACCAATGGCAACAATAATTTCGTCAAAAAGTGTAACTCCACGTTCGATTATATCGAAGTGTCCTAAGGTTATAGGGTCAAAAGATCCTGGGAATATGGCGCGTTTCATATGTAAAATGTATCAAAAAAATATAATTCAAAAGTAATGAAATTAATCTCTATCTATATTACAGATGATATCTTCATGATATAAATTTATAACTTCTTCTCTAGATAAGCTTCCTGTTGCAGTGGTGTAATTTGATGTTTTATCAATAGAGGAAATACCTGAACTTTTATCAATTAAGTAATCATTATAAATTACATATATACTATCTGAAAACACTTGACTAACTTTCATTGTAGAATAATTCCCTGCTTGACCACGTACTTCATATGAATACACATCGCCTACATCAGGTTCTTTTACATAAATAGCTTCATCTTCTTTATGTTTAGATCCAGAGTAACTAAGAAAGACAATAAGACAAGCAATTATAGCACCCCTGTATGTTTTTCGGTTTTAAACTTGTGTTTTATCTGCTCTGGCAATTCCTTAAGTTTGTATGTTTTTTTACAAGAATTGCATTCTAAAATATTTGTTTTACCAAGCGGAAAAACAGGAATCCAATACAAATAGAAATACTTGCCAAAAACCCCATAAGTCATAGCTGTTTGGGTTTCGCAATTTGAGCAAGTTACATTGTTAAGTTGCCCATCTTTTAATTTTGAAGAGTTAATTCCATAAAAAATCATAAAAACAGTTTGGTTGAGTTACTTCTCAAATATAACTAAATATTTATAATGATATAAGACTATTATTTCAAAGCTTCTTCAATAGCATTATCAAACAAATCACTTAAAGTAATATTTGCAGAGGCAGCTTGTTGTGGCAAAATACTTTCTAGGGTTAAACCCGGAATGGTATTCATTTCTAATAAATGCGGTTCACCATCTTTAAAAATAAACTCACTTCTACTAAAGCCTTTCATTTTTAAAACCTCGTATACCTTTTTTGCTAAAATGTTTACTTGATTTTCTTGCTCTTTTGTTAATCGCGCCGGAGTAATTTCTTGAGATTTCCCTAAGTATTTAGCTTCATAATCAAAGAAGTCGTTTTCACTAACAATTTCTGTAATGGGTAAAACTTTGGTCTTTCCTTTGTAAGTAATTACGCCAACAGACACTTCAACACCATCTAAAAACGATTCAATAATAATTTCGTCGTCCTCTTTAAAAGCGACATCAATAGCATTTTGTAAATCCTCTTGTTTATGGACTTTAGATACACCAAAACTACTACCAGCTTTATTGGCTTTTACAAAACAAGGTAAACCAACTGTTTCTATAATGGTATGTTCATCTATGGTATCACCAAAATTCAAAAAATACGATTCGGCAGTTTTTATACCATAAGGTTTTAAAACACTAAGGCAGTCACGTTTGTTAAAAGTTATACCAGCTTGATACATATCACAACTAGTATGCGGGATGTCTAGCAAAGCAAAATACCCTTGCATAAAACCATCTTCACCAGGTGAGCCGTGAATAGCATTAAAAACACAATCAAAAGTAATAGTCTTATTATCTATAGAAATAGAAAAATTATTTTTATCAACAGGGAATTCGGCATCATTAGCATTAACATAAACCCATTTATCTTTAAAAATATGAATGCGATACGTATTGTATTTAGATGTGTCTAAAGTATCAAAAACTACGTTTCCGCTTTTTAAAGAGATTTTGTATTCGCTAGAATACCCTCCCATAATAATGGCAATATTTTTTTTCATTAATGTTCTTTTTCTATTTCCGCGATAGCGAAAACATCAATATTCAATATTTATAAGTCTAAAACAAGCAATAAATCGTACTTATTAATAGTTAAGCTAAAATATCATATAAATTCTAAAATAAAAAGCAGTTCTGTTTTATATATTTGCCTAATCGAAAATTCTAACCATGAGCATTTTTAAATTTTTAACAAGTAAAACATTTATTAAGCAAATTATACTCGCTGTTATAGCTATAGTTGTATTATGCTTTTTCTTATTACAATGGTTAAAGTCTACAACCAATCATGGTGATTTTGAAATCGTACCAAACTTAGCAGGTAAATCTATAAGTGTGGCAAAAATAGATTTGGATGAAAATAACTTAGTGATGCAAATTCAAGATTCTGCAAATTTTAATCCAAAATATCCTAAATTTTCGGTAATAGAACAAGATCCTCCAGCAGGAACAAAATTAAAAGAAGATAGAAAAATATACTTGACTTTAAATCCATCTGGATACAGGAAAATAGTAGTTCCAGACTTAAGGCAACGTACCTTAAGACAGGCAAAACCAACACTAGAAGCCTTAGGGTTTAATGTGGGTAAGCTTACTTACATAGATAATATAGGCAAAGATATTGTACTTAAAATGGTTTATAAAGGCAAAGAAATTCAGTCAAAAACCAAACTTTCAAAAACTTCTAAAATAGATTTAGTATTGGGTAATGGTAATAGACCATAATTACGCATTAAATCTAATATAAATACCTTTTAATTTATAATACTATGGATGACTATACGCCACAATTACCTAATGAGGATAAGCTTTATGAGCACCATTCATTTACTGTAGATAAAGGGCAAACCCCACTGCGAATAGATAAATATTTAATGAATTTTGTTGAAAACGCAACCCGTAGCAAAATACAAGCAGCAGCAAAAGAGGGAAGTATATATGTAAATGATATTCGAGTAAAATCAAACTACAAAGTAAAACCATTTGATAAAATTCGTGTTCTGTTTTCACACCCACCATTTGAAAATTTATTGGTTGGTGAAGATATTGATATAGATGTGGTTTATGAAGATGATGAACTGCTGGTTGTAAATAAAGAACCAGGTATGGTGGTACACCCAGGGCATGGTAATTACTCGGGTACTTTAATAAATGCCTTAATACATAGGTTTGATAATTTGCCAAATAACTCTAGTGATCGTCCAGGTTTGGTACATAGAATAGATAAAGATACTAGCGGACTTTTGGTGGTTGCAAAAACCGAAGAAGCCATGGCGCATCTATCGGCACAATTTGCAAATAAAACTAGCGAGCGCGAATATATTGCCATTGTTTGGGGAAATGTTGAGGAAGACGAAGGAACTATAGAAGGCAATATTGGACGTCACCCTAAAAACAGATTGCAAAATACCGTGTTTTTTGATGACGAAACAGATAAAGGGAAACCAGCCGTAACACACTACAAAGTTTTAGAACGTTTAGGCTATGTAACTTTAGTGTCTTGTAAGTTAGAAACCGGACGCACGCACCAAATACGTGTGCACATGAAGCATATAGGGCATACGCTTTTTAATGACGAGCGCTACGGTGGTGAGCGTATTTTAAAAGGAACTACTTTTACAAAATACAAGCAATTTGTAGATAACTGTTTTAAAGTTTTACCACGTCAAGCGTTACATGCTAAAACACTTGGTTTTGAACATCCTAAAACAGGAAAGTTTATGAGTTTTGATACCGAGATTCCAGAAGACATGCAGCAGTGTATAGATAAGTGGAAAGCCTATTCTAAACATCAAGAATTAGGGTAGTTTTAGCGTTACCCGAAAAGGGTCGCGCTTTCGGCAGTCGCTTTTTTGTGTTGCATATGTGCAACAACACAAAAAGAGCTCCAACAAATGCCTCAATCTCTAACGCAAGGAAAACGATTTGTTTAAGGCATTTGTGCATGGTTAACTTAATCTTAATTTTTTGAAAGAGTTTTTATTAAGCTATTTACTTTTTCTTTTATAACATCTCGAGCTTTATCGTAATTTTTACTGATTGAAGGAGTACCATTCCACTGTTCAATTTTTGAAAGACTCTCATTTGAAGGAAGTTTACAATCAAACGTTATTATTTTGTTCGCATTATTAATGTCTTTTATTGATACTATTTTTGGCTTCCAATTATTTATTTTAAACTTATCTTTTGTAAGTCCTTTTACAGTACCGTTGGTTAGAATGCTATCTGGCTCTGTGCCTCTAAAAACCGCACGATAATTTAAATTATGTTCCTTCGCTATTTTATTAAAATATGCTGCAGCAATAGGACTTCAGGCAGCTCCATGAGTGCAAACAAATAATATTTCTTTCGTCTCTGATTTTTGCCCGCAACTTAAAATAATTAGAATAAGGAATGCAGTAGTTACTTTTTTTATCATAATAATCTTATTTTTTAGTTGCTAGCGATTCGTTTTTTTAATCAAACAAAACACTGTTTTGTGAATATGTTTTTATCTAGATTAATACTTAAAAAGTAAATTTAAGTATTAGTCTAGATAAAAACAAAAGAGAATAATCATCTAATCATAGCTTAGACCCCTAATAAAAGTTAAATTTGCCAACTATTATTTTATAGCATGACACAGACATTAGAAGATTTAAAATTAGGAAAATTAATTGGCTCTAAAAGATTAAAATTAGCTTGCGGCTTAAAAGAGTTTCCCGAAGAAATTTTAACACTTGCTAATACTTTGGAGGTTTTAGATTTATCGGGTAATCATTTATCTGAATTACCAGATGCCATATCTCAATTAAAGAAATTAAGAATTATATTTTTTGGAAGTAATAGCTTTACAGTGTTTCCAAAAATATTAAGTGCATGTCCAACTTTAAGTATGATTGGTTTTAAATCTAATAAAATTGAAACCGTACCAGAACATGCATTTCCGCCATTATTAAATTGGCTAATATTAACCGACAATAAGATTCAAAAATTACCAAAAAGTATTGGAAATTGTCATTTGCTTCAAAAATGCGCATTGGCAGGTAATCAAATTGAAGAGTTGCCCGCTGAAATGGCAAATTGTACAAATTTAGAACTCATAAGAATTTCGGCAAACCAAATCAAATCTATCCCAGAATGGTTATTTACGTTGCCAAAATTATCTTGGGTAGCTTTTGGAGGAAATCCAGCATCTCATAAAATAGAATTAAACTCAGATTTGGAATCATTTCATTGGGAAGATTTTACTGTTAATGAGTTGTTAGGAGAAGGCGCTTCGGGTTTGATATATAAAGCAAAATGGAATTCGAAAAATGAAGATATTGCTATTAAAGTTTTTAAAGGCAATGTAACTAGTGACGGTTTACCAGAAGATGAAATGGATATTTCTATTGCGGCTGGATCACATGATAATTTAATTGGAGTTTTAGGAAAAATAAAAAACCATCAAGAAGGGAAAGATGGTTTAATAATGAAGCTGATATCGCCGTCTTATATTAATTTAGGAAACCCGCCAAGTTTAGAAACCTGTACTAGAGATGTATTTGATGAAACGAGTGTTTTTAATGAAGATGAGTTGCTTAAAATAGCAAAAAGTATGGCTTCAGTATCTGCGCAATTACACAGTAAAGGTATTAATCATGGCGATCTTTATGCTCATAATATATTGGTGAATAAAAAAGCAGAATCTCTTTTAGGAGATTTTGGAGCTGCATCTTTTTATAATACTAATTCAGATTTTGCTCATAATATTGAGCGTATTGAGGTTAGAGCATACGCTTGCTTGTTAGAAGATGTATTGGGGCTGGTTAGTGAAGCTCAAAATAATAATCAATTTGGTGGAAAATGGAAAAACTTAATTAAAGATTGTACGGTTACAAATGTTGCATCTCGCCCTAGTTTTTCAGAGATTTTGGAGGAGTTGAGTAGGTTTTAGTGTTTAATCAAAAATAGTTAATTCATCATTAAAGACTTGTCTTAATGCTTCAAGATTTCTATATCCATTTTTTTTAGCAATTTTGAAATATTTTTCTCTTTGAATGGTGTCATTAGTATAATGATATGAGACTGCTAAATTGGCTGCAATAGTACCATTTTGCTTGTCTAAATTGTAACCTTTTAAGCCAACATCTACAGCTTCGTTAAATTTTTTCCTTTTCAGATTTATAACAACAAGACTTGAATAGGCTTCAGCATATTCTGGATCAATTTTTATAGCCTCACGGTAATAGTCTGATGCTTTTTCGTAATCGCCACTTTTTCTTGAGACAATACCCATTCCAGTTATGGCTTCAACAGTTTTTGAATTTAATTTCAGTGCTTTTTCATAAGCTCTAACAGCTAAAGAATCATGATCAAGATCAGATTCAATATGTCCTAATAATGTCCAAGCGTATTCGTTATTTTTTTTGTCAGCTAGATAGTTATCTATATCTATTTTTGCTTCAACTAAATCTCCGTTTCTAAATTTTTTATCAATCTCTACTAGCTTCCATTTTTTGCTTAAACCACCGTTACAACTCGAAATTGTTAGAATTATTAATAAGAAGAAAAATTTTTTGATTTTCATATTTGATATTTTTGTAGAAAGTAGGGCTGTTTTATGGGGATGAATATACTTAACTTTTTGTACACAACTCTTTTATTTTGAATGATATATATATGATAATACGTAAAGCTAATTAGATATTGTAAATTAGAGTTTATTTATCTTGAATGTTTTACAGAAAGAAGTTGTAGTTGTGTTTAACAAAATCAAAAGTAAAAGAATTATCGTAATTTAGTCAATCAAAAATAAATTATTCAACTTTAAATAGATTTCTGCAAACGCAGTTAATATATGAAACTAGTAATATCACCAGCAAAATCATTAGATTTTGAAACTAAAGTGCCTACGAATCGAGTAACTGAATCTCAATTTTTAAAACAGTCAGAACGTTTAAATAAACTGCTAAAAAAAAAATCTGCCAAAAGCTTATCAGCTTTAATGAAGATTTCAGATAATTTAGGTCAGTTAAATTATGAGCGTAATCAAGATTGGCAATTACCATTCGCAAAAGACACTGCGAAACAGGCAGTTTACGCGTTTAACGGTGATGTTTATAGAGGTCTTGATGCTTATAATATTTCAGAAGAGAAAATTGATAATTTACAAAATACAGTTAGAATTTTATCTGGCTTGTATGGTGTGTTGAAACCAATGGATTTAATGATGCCTTACCGTTTAGAAATGGGGACTAAATTTCCCGTAGGTGTAAAAAAGAATCTATACGAATTTTGGAAAAAAGATATAGTAAAAGGATTAAATGAAGAGTTGGAAGATGATGAATTGTTTCTAAATTTAGCAAGTAATGAATATTTTAAAGCTGTGGATGTAAAGGTCTTAAAAGTGCCGGTAATTACCGCGAATTTTAAAGATTTTAAAAACGGAGAATATAAAATAATTTCCTTTTTTGCTAAAGAAGCTCGTGGTTTAATGGCGCGTTATGTTATTGATACTAATGCAAAAACCATTGATGATTTAAAAGGTTTTAATTATAAAAATTACGGACTAAGTGAAGCTATGTCTACAGAGACAGATTTAGTTTTTATTAGGTAGTTTTTTCTTCTATTTTAAAATACAACTCAAATAATTTTTTATTCATGTTTTACTATTTAATAATTGTGCTAAAAGGATATTGTTTATATCATGCTTACAAAAATAGTAATCCTTATTATTGGTATTTTTTAATATTCTTTATTCCATTTGGATCGATTATTTATATACTAACACAAGTTTATAATAAGCGTGACGTCGAAAAAATACAAGATGGAATTGTGTCTATAATAAATCCTACAAAAAAGGTTAGAGATTTAGAAAAACGTCTTGAATTTTCAGATTCATATCAAAACAGGGTAGATTTGGCAGATGCTTATCTCGAAATCAAAGACTTTAGCAATGCTATAAAATATTATTTAGAAGCGTTAGAGGATCATTTTGAGAATGATTTATATGTTATCAAGCAATTAATGGAAGCTTATTTTAAAGCAGAAGATTTTGATAAGGTTATTTTAAGTGCAGAAAAAATTAAGAATCATTCAGAATTTAAAAAATCAAGATTACAGTTTCTATTAGGGCAAGCATTAGAACGTATAGGTAAATTGGATGAAGCTGAAGATAATTTGAAACAAATAGATATTCGATATTCCTTTTATAATGAACGTTTAATTTTTGCTAAATTCTTGATAAGGAGAGACAAAATAGAAGAAGCACAAGAAGTTTTAAATGAGATGTCTAATGAATCTCAACATATGACGAAACTTAATAAACGGCTTTATAGAAGTGCTTTTGTTGAAGTCGAGAAATTGTTAGCAGGTTTATAAATATATTCGATATACTAGATTTTGAGCTAAAACTAGTATATTTAAAGATAGACATAGATACAAACCATTTATAAAAAATAATACTACAAAGTTAATTGTTGGCACATTGACATCACCACGTTTTTCAACGGGAAATCTTTTAGATAAAGATGTTAGTTTTTGTTATGGTAGCTATTATAATTCATTATGTTTATTTATAGATAATATTCATAATTTAAAGTTACGCTTCGATAATTCTCAAGAAGCCATAGAAGAGTGTAAACAGTTTGCTGCATTCAATGTGTTAACGCAACAATTGTTGCTAATTTTAATTTAAGTCTAAGCTACCATTTTTAGTTCATTTTCTATTATTTCTTTAGGAGTTTTATAGCGAATAATTTT
>CALKXS010000152.1 GCA_938003745.1 uncultured Algibacter sp. | reverse complement strand
TGTCTACTGTCTACTGTCTACTTAATACGTTGCCTTACAGCTTCATATAAAAAAGCGCCACAAGCCACAGAAACATTTAAGGATTCTATCTCTCCAAGCAATGGTAATTTAGCCTTAGCATCTACAACTTTTAGAGTTGATGGGTTAATGCCTCTTCCTTCGCTACCCATAATAATGGCGCAAGGTTCTTTAAAAGAAACATCATATATAGTGTCGTTTGTTTTTTCAGTAGCAGCTATTACTTTGATTCCAGATGCTTGCATGTAAAAAACAGCATCTTTAATATGATCTACTTTACATAATGGAATTTTAAAAACAGCACCAGCACTTGTTTTAATAGTGTCTCCATTAACAGGAGCTCCTCCTTTTTTCTGCACGATAATACCGTCTACACCTGTGCATTCTGCAGTTCTAATAATAGCGCCAAAATTTCTAACATCACTTAATTGATCAAGTAATAAAAATAAAGGTGTTTTTTCAGACTCCATAACATCGGAAACTAATGTTTCAATGTTAACAAATTCAATTGGTGATATTTGAGCAACTGCACCTTGATGGTTTCCTTTTGTAAGTCTATTTAACTTTTCAACAGGAACATAAGATTTATTAATAGACTTTTTATTGATTAAAGACTCTAGTTCGTTAAAAAGATCACCACTTAGCCCTTTTTGTAAAAAGATTTTATCAATAGTTTCTCCCGCATTTATTGCTTCAATAATGGCTCTAATTCCAAAAATCTGTGTTTGTTCTTGCATAGCGCAAATGTATAAAAACAATCTTAAAATGTACTAAATAGTGATGATGACTATTAAATATTAACTAGTGCAGTTTTAAAACTGAAGAGTATGGCTTGTAGTAAATTATTAAAGAGTATAATACTGTCGAAAAAATAAGTATAATAAGTAGAAGTTGTGTTAGTTTGATTCCATATTTGTATTCAAAGAGCCTATATATTCTAAGACATCATCTTTTCCAATAGTTTTAGAAGATGAAGTAACAAAATATTTTGGCATACATTCCCAAGTCTCTAAAAGTACAGTTTTGTAATCTTCAACATGTTTAAGAATAGCGTTAGGTTTTAATTTATCAGCCTTTGTGAATATAATAGAAAAAGGAACCTCATGTTCTCCCATCCATCTCATAAAATCTAAATCTACATGTTGTGGTTTGTGTCTAATATCTACTAAAACAAAAGCCGTAACCAGTTGTTCTCTTAATCCGAAATATTGCGTTATAAATTTTTGAAAAACTTTTTTGGAGCTTTTAGAAACACGAGCATAACCATAACCAGGTAAATCTACTAAGTGCCAATTCTTATTAATTAAAAAGTGATTAATAAGTTGTGTTTTTCCTGGTCTACCAGATGTTTTAGCTAAGCTTTTTCTGCCAGTCAGCATGTTGATTAAGGATGATTTTCCAACGTTACTTCTACCAATAAAAGCATATTCAGGCAGCATGCTTTTTGGGCATTTTGCAACATCAGAATTACTCATTACAAATTCGGCAGATTTAATTTTCATAGATTATTATTAGGAGTTTTATTAATTGAATATTTAATTAATAAAAAGTCAAAATTAAAAGTCACGCTTTTGAAACCATGCATCAAGAATAGTATTAAAATCTTTAGGATGTTCCATCATTGCGGCATGTCCACACTTATCAATCCAAAATAGTTCGGAATCTGGTAGAAGCGTGTTAAATTCTTCGGCTACTTCAGGAGGTGTTACGTTATCGTTTTTCCCCCAAATAATACAAGTAGGAGTTTGCATATTAGGTAGGTCCTTAGCCATATTATGTCTTATAGCGCTTTTTGCAATGGCAAGTGTTTTTATAAGTTTATTTCGGTCGTTTACAGTTTCGTAAACTTCGTCAACTATTTCTTTTGTAGCTACTGCAGGGTCATAAAATACATCCTGAGCTTTCTTTTTAATAACTTCGTAGTCGCTACGTTTTGTGTATCCACCTCCCATGGCGCTCTCATATAGTCCAGAGCTTCCTGTTATTACTAGAGCTTTTACCTTTTTGGGGTAAAGTTTAGTGTGGTATAAACCAATATGTCCACCTAGTGAATTCCCTAAAAGAATGACATTGTCTAATGCTTTAAATTCAATAAAATCATGCAAATATTTTGCGAAATTTTTAACATTAGTTTTTAGTAAAGACATGTTGTAAATAGGGAGTTCAGGTATAATAATTCTATATCCTTTTATACTAAAGAAATCGGTAACAGCGTCAAAATTACTTAAACCTCCCATGAGTCCATGTAATACGATAATTGGCATGCCTTCACCTACTTCAATATAGCTGTATTTTCCTTCTTTTTTTAAACGATGCGTCATTAATCGGTTAGTCATTTCGTTAAAAACAAATATAGTTATTTCATTGATATTTCAATGCTTTTAATTCATTCTCGGAAAAAATAATATAAGTATAACTGCTAATAATCTTTTTTTGTTTGTTTGGCTTGGTTTAATCTGTTGGTATTGAGTGTTTGTGGTTTGCTTGTTGTATAATGAGCTTGATAAAAATACTTTTAGTCGAAATTTTACTAACAAAGTGGGTCTAAGTGGTAAAATGTGGTAAAATTTAGATATATTTGAAACTTAAATTAAAAACCCAGAATAAATCGCTTTGATTTCGTTAATAGGTACATACGATTGTAAAGTAGACGCAAAAGGGCGCCTTATGATTCCTTCTGGAATGAAAAAACAATTGTCTCCAATTATTGAAGAGGGTTTTGTGTTGAGACGTTCGGTTTTTCAAGCTTGTTTAGAATTGTATCCTATGGGTGAGTGGCGAGTTTTAATGAAGAAAATGAACAAGTTGAATAAATTCAAGAAAAAGAATAATGATTTTATTCGAAGGTTTAGCGCTGGAGCAAGAATGGTAGATGTTGATGCTACAGGGCGTTTGTTAGTTCCTAAGGATTTGATTGTTTTTGCGGGGATTTTAAAAAATATAGTAATATCTCCTTCAATAAATATTATTGAAATATGGGATAAAGATAGGTATGAACAGGCTATTAATGATGCTGCTGATGATTTTGCAGATTTAGCAGAAGAGGTAATGGGACAAGACGATGACGAAGATGAAATATCATAATCCAGTATTATTAAAAGAAACCGTTGATGGTTTAAATATCAAAGAAGATGGTGTCTATGTTGATGTGACTTTTGGTGGTGGTGGACATAGCAAAGAGATTTTAAGTAGGCTTGGAGCTAAGGGTAAGTTGTTTGCTTTTGATCAAGATTCAGATGCGCTTGAAAATGCTATTGATGATGATCGGTTTGTTTTGATTCATGAAAATTTTAGATATGTGAAACGTTTTTTAAGGTTTCATGGTGTGAGAGAGGTTGATGGGGTTTTGGCAGATTTCGGTGTGTCTTCACATCAATTTGATGTTGCTGAGCGTGGGTTTTCAACCCGCTTTGAAGCAAGTTTAGATATGCGAATGAATCAAGAAAGTAGTTTGTCTGCTTTTAATGTGGTCAATGAATATGAAGAGGGAAGTTTGAAGCAAGTGTTTTCTCAGTACGGAGAGTTGAGAGCGGCTCCAGCAATGGCAAGATTGATTGTTGAATTTAGAGAGTTTGAAAAAATTGTAACGAGTACACAGTTAAAGCAGGTTTTGAAGAAGTTTTTGCCTCCACGGCATGAGAATAAAGTGTTGGCTCAGATTTATCAGGCTATTAGAATAGAGGTGAATCAGGAAATAGAAGTCTTGAAAGATTTTTTGCTTCAAATGCCAGAAATATTAAATCCTAAAGGGCGATTAAGTTTTATTTCTTATCATTCTTTGGAGGATCGATTAGTGAAACGTTTTATAAGAAATGGAATGTTTGAAGGGGAGCCAGAGCGTGATATATTTGGTAATTTTGAAGTGCCATTAAAAAAAGTGAATAGTTTGATTGTTCCTTCTAAAGAAGAGGTGAAAGTGAATAATAGAGCAAGAAGTGCAAAGTTAAGAGTTGCAGAGAAGTTGTAAATGAAGAAAAGTATCTATGGCATATTAAAAGGAACCTTTTTGGTTAGTGATGATTCTTTTAAGAATTGGAGGGTTATTCTTTTTATCTCTAGTCTAGCTATAGTAATGATTGCAAGTTCGCATAGGGCAGACAAGAAAGTACATGACATTGCAAGATTAAATAATGAGGTTAAAGAAATGCGGTCTGAATTTGTGGATGGACGGTCTAGATTGATGAGGCTTAAAATGGAATCGGCAATTGTTATTAGAATGAAAGAAAAAGGAGTGGTGCCCTCTGTGGAGCCACCAAGAAAGATAAAAGTAAAATCTCAAAATTAAAATTTAGCGTGGCAGTAAATGAGAAGAACATATTAAACCGATTGTATTTTGTCGCTGGATGTATGTTCATCTTTGGTCTTGCTGTGGTTTTTAAATTGATGAGTATTCAGTTTATTCAAGGTGATAAATATAAAGCCTTAGCGAGTCAACGTGTTGTTAAAGATGTTATTATTCCTCCTAATAGGGGTAATGTGTATTCTGCTAATGGTAATTTATTGGCGACTTCTATTCCTAAGTATGAGGTGAGATTGGATGCCGTAACGCCTAAGGTATCGACTTTTGAAAAATATTTAAAACCATTAAGTGATTCGTTGTCTAATTATTTAGGAAAACCTTCTAGTTATTATCAGAAATCTATTCGTAAAGCAAGAGCGAATAAAAACAGGTATTTTTTCTTGGCAAAGAATTTAGGGTATTCAGATTATCTGCGCTTCAAGAGTTTTCCTATGTTGAGATTGGGGGCATTTAAAGGAGGTTTTATAGATGAGCAAACTACTAAGCGAGAACATCCAATGGGAGGAGTTGCAGAGCGTACTATTGGTTATGAGCGTATTGATGAAGATGGAAATGTTACACGACCTGGTTTAGATGGTGCTTATGGTATAAAGTATTTAAGAGGTGTGGCAGGTAAGCGTGCAAAACAACAGATTGGTAAAGGACAATGGAAGCCTATATTGGATTATAATCAGGTAGAACCACAAGATGGTTATGATATTTATACAACTATTGATGTTAATATACAGGATATAGCACATCATGCCTTGTTGAAGCAATTAGAACTTTACGAGGCGGAGCATGGTTGTGTTGTAGTGATGGAAGTTGAGACAGGGGAAGTGAGAGCTATTTCGAATCTTGGAAGGACTAAAAAAGGTAAATATTATGAGAAATTAAACTACGCAGTAGGGGAGAGTCATGAGCCAGGGTCAACTTTTAAGGTTATGGCGTTAATAGCTGCTCTAGAAGATAAGGTTATTGATACGTCTACTATCGTAGACACTCAAAAAGGAAGGAAGCGATTCTATGGAAGGTATATTAATGATTCTAAACATGGTGGGTATGGAAAGATATCTGCTGCACGTGCTTTAGAGGTGTCTTCAAATATTGGCTTGGCTACAATTATTGATGATAATTATTCTGAAAATCCAAAAAAATTTCTTGATAGATTAGATGAGTGGAAGCTTAACCAGACGCTTGGAATACCAATTATAGGGGAAGGTCAGCCAAATATTCCAAAACCTGGTGATGCTATATGGAGTAAAAACGCTTTGCCTTCTATGGCGTATGGCTATAATTTGAAGTTAACACCTTTGCAAACTTTAGCTTTTTATAATGCTATAGCAAATAAAGGGGAGTTAATTAGACCAAGATTTTTAAGATCCGTGAAAGAGTTTGATGTAGAAATTGAGACTTTTGATAAGGATATTATTGTGAAGAAAATTTGTTCAGATAAAACTTTAAGTGAAGTTAAGGAGATTTTAAAAAATATTGTAGTTAGGGGTACTGGAGAAAGAATGTATTCTAAAACCTTTTCTATGGCAGGAAAAACAGGTACGGCAAGAACGGGTTATGCTAATTATGAGGAGTGGAAAAAAGAAAAAAAATATGTATCTTCTTTTGCGGGGTATTTTCCAGCAGATAATCCAAAGTATTCTTGTATTGTAGTTGTTCATGAGCCTAGTACTAAAGTTGGTTATTATGGTGCAGATGTGTCTGGGCCTGTATTTAAAAAAATTGCTCAAAAAATATATACCGATACACCTTTAATTGATGAAGTGGAGGTGTTAGATGTTCAAAGTGAGTCTGTTAATAATGAATTTGAAGCGTATTTTGAAATAGCGCAAACATATAAAACAGTTATGCCAAATGTGATAGGTTTACCGGTTATGGATGCTATTGCGCTTTTGGAAAATATACAGGTTAAGCTTAAAATAAAGCTTGATGGAAATGGGATTGTTAGAAAACAATCCATTAATAAAAATGTAAAATTAAAAAACAACCAAGAGGTTGTGTTGAGTGCTTCATGATGTTGTTAAAAGACATATTGTATAAGGTTACTATAAATGCTGTTATTGGAGATACGAGTATTTCTATAAATGCTATTAATTTTAATTCAAGAAGTATTGTTGTGAATGATGTTTTTGTAGCAATTAATGGAAGTGTTGTAGATGGACATAAATATATAAATGCGGCTATAGAGCAGGGTGCTATTGCAGTTGTTTGTGAGGTTGTGCCAGATGTTTTAGAGGAAGGGGTGACTTATATAGAAGTGCAAAGTTCTAGTAAGGCGTTGGCTATTATGGCATCAAGCTATTTTGAAGAGCCGTCAAAGAATTTAAGATTGGTTGGGGTTACAGGAACTAATGGTAAAACTACAATAGCTACATTGTTGTGTCAGCTTTTTAATAATGCTGGATATAAAGTGGGATTGTTATCAACTGTAAAAATAATGGTAGATGATATCGAGTATGGAGCAACACACACCACGCCAGATTCTATAACAATAAACCGTTATTTAAAAGAAATGAACGATGCAGGTGTTGAGTTTTGTTTTATGGAGGTGAGTTCTCATGGAATTGATCAAGATAGAACAGAAGGATTACATTTTGAAGGAGGGGTATTTACTAATTTATCTCACGACCATTTAGATTATCATAATACGTTTTCGGAATATAGAGATGTAAAGAAATTGTTTTTTGATAAGCTTCCAAAAGGAGCTTTTGCAATAGCAAATGCAGATGATAAAAATGGAGCTATAATGCTTCAGAATACAAAAGCGAAAAAATATACATATGCTTTAAAAGGATATGCAGACTATAAAGCGCAAATTCTAGAAAATCAATTGAGTGGTTTGTTGTTAAAACTAAATGACAGTGAGGTTTGGACAAGGCTTATTGGAAATTTTAATGCTTATAACGTATTAGCTATTTATGCGACTGCGAAATTATTAGGTTTAGAAAAGGTTGAGATTCTTAGATTGATAAGTGATTTGGAAAGTGTAAGTGGACGTTTTCAATATTTCATTTCTGATGAAAAAATAACGGCAATTATAGATTATGCGCACACGCCTGATGCTTTGAAAAACGTATTAGAAACTATTAATAGTATTCGTACTAAAAATGAAGAATTAATTACTGTTGTAGGTTGTGGTGGTGATAGGGATAAAACAAAGCGTCCTAAAATGGGGTGTATAGCTTCTGCTTTGAGTACTAAGGTTGTTTTTACAAGTGATAATCCGCGAAGTGAAAAATCAGAAGTTATACTGGCGGAGATTGAGGCAGGAGTAGAACCGCAAAATTTAAAAAAAGTATTAACTATTTCAGATAGAAAGCAAGCTATTAAAACGGCGTGCCAATTGGCTCAACCAAATGACATCATTTTAATTGCAGGTAAAGGACATGAAACGTATCAAGAAATTAATGGAGAACGCTTCGATTTTGATGATTATAAAACAGTAGAAGAACTTTTAAAACAATTGCAGAAATAATATATGTTATACTATTTTTTTAAATATTTAGAGAAGCAGTTTCAATTTCCGGGGGCAACACTTTTTGGTTTTATAACCTTTAGGGCGGCCTTGGCTATGATTTTAGCTTTGCTTATTTCTACAATTTATGGGAAACGAATCATTCGCTTTTTACAAAAAAAGCAAATGGGAGAAACTATCAGAGATTTGGGGCTTGACGGTCAGAAAGAAAAAGCGGGAACGCCAACTATGGGTGGGGTTATAATTATTCTGGCTACATTAATTCCTGTTGTATTGTTAGCTAAGCTGGAGAATATTTATATCATTTTGCTGATTGTGACAACGCTTTGGATGGGGGTTATCGGGTTTATTGATGATTATTTAAAGAAGTTTAAGAATGATAAGGAAGGCTTGAAAGGGCGGTTTAAAATTCTTGGGCAAGTGGGGCTTGGTATTATTGTAGGGTCTACTTTGTTTTTTCATCAAGATGTAACAATGAAAGAAAAACTTCCTTTAGAAGAGCGTCAAGTGTTGCTTGCGGAAAACCCTAATATTTCTCAGTTTAAGCTATTTAAATCGGAAGAGAAGTCTACTAAAACTACAATTCCTGGTGTGAAAGGGAATGAGTTTGATTATGCAGATTTGGTGACTTGGATAAGTCCGTCTTTAGAAAAGTATACTTGGATTGTTTTCATTCTTGCTGTTATCCTAATAATAACCGCAGTATCAAATGGAGCGAATTTAACAGATGGGATAGATGGATTGGCAGCTGGTACTTCGGCTATTATAGTGTTAACACTTGGGATATTTGCTTTCGTTTCTGGTCATATTGTGTTTTCTGATTATTTAAATATTATGTATATACCCAAAATTGAAGAAATCACTATTTACATAGCGGCTTTTGTTGGGGCGTTAATAGGTTTTTTGTGGTATAATACATTTCCTGCTCAAGTTTTTATGGGCGATACTGGTAGTTTAACTATTGGTGGGATTATAGCTGTTATAGCTATAGCAGTTCGTAAGGAGTGGTTGATTCCTGTGTTGTGTGGTATTTTTTTAGCAGAAAATTTATCAGTGATTTTACAGGTAAGTTGGTTTAAACATACTAAGAAGAAATATGGAGAAGGTAAGCGAATTTTTAAAATGTCTCCATTGCATCATCATTATCAAAAATCTGGATATCACGAAAGTAAAATAGTTACTCGGTTTTGGATTGTTGGTATTTTGTTGGCAATTCTATCTATAGTGACATTGAAAATTAGATAACTCTTGCCTTTTGTGAGAATGAAAAAAGAATGAAAAAAGAAAGATTAGTCATACTTGGGGGTGGAGAAAGTGGCGTTGGAACAGCGCTTTTAGGAAAAGATAAAGGTTATGATGTTTTTGTTTCAGATAAAGGAGAAATAAAAGAGAAGTACAAAAAAGTTCTTATACATAATGAGATTGATTGGGAAGAAAAGATTCATACAGAATCTAAAATTCTAAATGCTAATCTAGTAATGAAAAGCCCTGGGATTCCAGATAAAGTGGTTTTGGTAAAGCAGATTCGAAAGGCTGGTATTTCTATAGTTTCAGAAATAGAGTTTGCTTCAAAATTTACTAATGCAACACTAGTTGGTATTACAGGTAGTAATGGTAAAACAACAACAGCATCTCTAACACACCATATTCTAGAGCAACAGTTAAATGTTGGGTTGGCGGGTAATATTGGCGACAGTTTTGCTAATCAATTGCTAGAGAGTGATTATGAAAATTACGTTTTAGAGATTAGTAGTTTTCAGTTGGATGATATTGTTGATTTTAAACCGAATATAGCGATAATAACCAATATTACTCCAGATCATTTAGATCGATATGATTACGAGTTTGAAAATTATATAGCTTCAAAATTTAGAATAATAAAGAATCAAACGAAAGAAGATTATTTGATTTATGATGCTGATGATGTTGTTATTGTAAATCATTTAAAAAAATACCCAGTTGAATCTACATTATTGCCTTTTTCATTAACAAAAGTTATAGAAAATGGTGCGTATTTAGATGATGATAATATAAAAATAACAATAGATAATAGCCAAATAATTATGTCAACAAAGAACTTGACTTTAGAAGGGAGACACAATGTTAAAAATGCTATGGCAGCAAGTACTGTAGCGCATTTATTAAGAATTAGAAAGCAAACAATAAGAGAAAGTTTAGAAAATTTTCAAGCAGTTGAACATCGTTTAGAGAATGTTTTGAAAATAAATAAGGTTCAATATATAAATGACTCGAAGGCTACAAACGTAAATGCTACGTATTATGCTTTAGAGAGTATGGATGCTCCAACAGTTTGGATCGTTGGAGGTGTTGATAAGAGTAATGATTATCAAGAATTATTCTCTTTTGTAAATGAAAAAGTAAAAGCTATTATCTGTTTGGGTGTGGATAACGAAAAGTTAATTGAGACTTTTGGAAGTATGGTAGGTGTTATTGTTGAAACTCAGTTTATGAGTGAGGCAGTAAAAATAGCGTATAAAGTTGCAGATGCAGGTGATAGTGTTTTGCTGTCTCCTGCATGTGCTAGTTTTGATTTGTTTGAAAACTATGAGGATAGAGGGAGGCAATTTAAAAATGCAATTAGAAAGTTGTAATCTAAAAAAGAAATTTATCAAGAGTTAATTAATAAGATTTGGTGCAAAAGGTATTTGAAAATATAAAAGGAGATCGATTAATCTGGGCAATTGTGGCGTTGTTGGCTATTTTATCATTTTTACCAGTTTATAGCGCTGCGAGTGATTTAGCTTATTCAAGACATGATGGAAATACCTTCATATCTTTAATTAAGCATTTTGTGCATTTGTTATTGGGGTTTGTGATTATGTATTTCGTTCATAAAATTTCTTATAGGTATTTTAAGGGATTGTCTTTGGTGATGATGCCTATAGTTATAGTGTTACTGGTGATAACGATGATGCAAGGAACAGTAATGGGAGGGGCTAGTGCTAGTAGATGGATTAGAGTTCCTTTTGTTGGTATGTCGTTTCAAACATCAACATTTGCATCAGTAGTATTGATGATCTACGTGGCTCGTTATATATCAAAAACAAAAGATGTTGTGATTACGTTTAAATCGTCAATATTACCTTTGTGGCTGCCTGTATTTCTAGTGTTAGGTTTGATTTTGCCATCAAACTTTTCTACGGCTGCTATTATATTTTTAATGGTATTAATACTTGTGTTTTTAGGGAGTTACCCTTTAAAGTATATAGCAATAATATTGGGGTCTGGTTTTGTTGTTTTGGTGTTGTTTGTAATGGTGGCAAAACTGACATCAGGACCATTAAATGTAAAAGTAACAACTTGGGAAAATAGAATAAAGAATTTCTCTAATAATGAAGTTACAGAAGCGGATTATCAAATAGAAAAAGCAAAAATTGCAATTGCATCAGGTGGAATTAAAGGGCTTGGTCCGGGTAAGAGTATTCAGAAAAATTTCTTGCCGCAATCATCTTCAGATTTCATTTTTGCAATAATCATTGAGGAGTATGGTTTGATAGGTGGTTTGTTGTTGATGGTTTTGTATATGTGGTTTTTGTTTAGAGTAGTTATTGTGTCGCAAAAATCAGATTCCATATTTGGAAAGCTTTTAGTCTTGGGCGTTGGCTTGCCTATAGTGTTTCAAGCTTTAATTAATATGGCTGTTGCTGTAGAATTGTTTCCTGTTACAGGGCAAACTTTACCATTGGTAAGTAGTGGGGGAACATCTATTTGGATGACTTGTTTAGCTATAGGAGTTATATTAAGTGTAAGTGCAAAACGCGAAGAGATTAAACAACAGAAGGATATTGAAAATAACCCATTGGAAATTCTAAGTGAAGCAATTTAATGAGTAAATCTAAAGCATATAAAATTATATTATCTGGTGGTGGAACTGGAGGTCACATCTATCCAGCTATAGCAATTGCTAACGAGTTGAAAAGACGTTTGCCAGATTCAAAGTTTTTGTTTGTTGGTGCTAAGGATAGGATGGAAATGGAAAAAGTGCCACAATCTGGATATGAAATAAAAGGATTGTGGATTTCTGGAATTCAAAGGAAATTAACATTGAAAAACTTAATGTTTCCTTTTAAGTTATTAAGTAGTATCTGGAATGCGCGAAAAATAGTTAAGAGTTTTAAACCAGATGTTGCTATTGGGACAGGGGGGTTTGCAAGTGGACCTCTGTTGCATGTGGCAGCTTCAAAAAAGATTCCAACATTAATTCAAGAGCAGAATTCGTATCCAGGTATAACGAATAAGTTATTGTCAAAAAAAGCACACAAAATTTGTGTAGCTTATGATAATTTAGAGCGTTTTTTTCCGGAAGAGAAAATTATAAAAACGGGCAACCCTGTTCGGCAAGGTTTGTTGGATGTAGAAGCAAAAGTTGTTAAAGCTAAAAATCATTTTGATTTAAAGCATGGTAAATATACGCTTTTGGTTTTGGGAGGAAGTTTAGGAGCAAGACGAGTAAATGAGCTTATAGAGAAGAAGTTGGATTTTCTTGATACGCAAAATATTCAAATCATATGGCAATGTGGTAAGTTGTATTACAGTCAGTATAAAATTTATAATAACACTAAAAACGTGCAGGTTTATGAGTTTTTAAATGATATGGATTTGGCTTATGCAGCTGCAGATGTTGTGATATCAAGAGCTGGAGCAATTTCAGTGTCAGAGCTTTGTATTGTAGGAAGGCCGGTAATATTTATTCCTTCTCCTAATGTGGCTAAAGATCATCAAACTAAGAATGCTTTGGCGATTGTTGAGAATGATGCTGCAATGTTGATTAAAGAAGCAGATTTGGAGGTTGATTTTGAAAATAAATTTTCTCAATTGATAGCGTCTCCTGAAAAACAGAAGGAATTAGGAAGGAATTTAAAGAAATTGGCATTGGTTAATGCAACAAAAGACATAGTAGATGAGGTTGAGAAGCTTCTGAATTTATAAAATAGAATGAACTTAAATAATATACATAATATTTATTTTATTGGCATTGGAGGCATTGGCATGAGTGCTCTTGCGCGTTACTTTAGGGCGAATAATAAACATGTGGCTGGATACGATAAAACACAAACAGAGATAACAAATGTTTTAGTGGATTTAGGTATAGGTGTTCATTTTGAAGATGCTATTGATAATATAGATCCTAAATTTTTAAAAGCAAAAGATACATTAGTGGTGTATACGCCGGCAATACCTAGTAATCATTTAGAGTTGCAATACTTTGTTAATAATGGTTTTCAGGTTTTAAAACGTTCACAAATACTTGGTTTGATTACTGAAAATACGTTTTGCTTAGCTGTTGCAGGAACGCATGGTAAAACAACAACTACAAGTATATTAGGGCATTTGATGTATGAATGTCGTGTTGAGTTAACTGCTTTTTTAGGTGGGATTACAGAGAATTATAATTCAAATTTAATACTAAGAGGAACAGATGTTTCGGTAGTAGAAGCTGATGAGTTTGATAGGTCGTTTTTAACCTTATCTCCAAATTTAGCATGTGTTACATCTATGGATGCAGATCATCTTGATGTTTATGGAGATTCTTCGCAGCTAATAAAGTCTTTTGAAGATTTTTCTAAAAAGATTAAGCCAAACGGAAAATTATTTGTAAAAAACGGATTGCCTTTAGAGGGTATAACCTATGGTATTGAAGACAATTCAGATTATTCAGCTCAAAATATAAAAATAGAAAGCGGTAGTTATGTGTTTGATGTGAAAACACCAACACAAGTATATGAAAATTTAAAGTTTAATCTACCTGGTAGACATAATTTATCTAATGCGTTAATAGCTTTAACAATGGCTTTAGAGTATGGGTGTTCTATAGAGCAACTTGCTAAAGGGTTAAAGTCGTATAAAGGAGTTAAGAGGCGATTTACATATCAAATAAAAACAGATGATTTGGTTTTTATTGATGATTATGCGCATCATCCAGAAGAGATTAATGCAGTGTATCAAGCTATAAGAGAAATGTATCCAAATAAAAAAGTGTTGGCTATTTTTCAGCCTCATTTATTTAGTAGAACTCGAGACTTTATTGATGATTTTGCTAAAAGTTTATCACAGTTTGATGAGGTGTTGTTATTGGATATTTACCCGGCAAGAGAGTTACCAATTGAAGGTGTGACATCTAATTGGTTATTAGGGAAAATTAATAATAGGAATAAACAATTAACATCTAAGGAAAAAGTCGTTTCTAAAATACATGAAAGTGGTGCGGGTATTATCTTGACTATAGGAGCGGGCGATATAGGTGAGGAAGTAAAAAAAATTAAACAAAGTTTAAGTGTTGAAAGTTAGTTGGGGTTACATAAAGATGTTTTTACTACTAGTATTAGTAGTGTTTTTATTTGCCTTTTCGGCAAAAAGAAATGCGGCTAGAAAGGTGTTAGATTTGAGTGTGGAATTTTCTGGAGATGACAATCTTTTTATATCGCATCAAACTGTTAGTAAATTGTTAATACAAAATCAAGGAGGTGTTAAAAACGAGTCAAAAGAAACTTTAGATTTGATGTTAATAGAATCTGCCCTGAATTCTAACCCAATGATTAAAACTGCTGAAGTGTATCTTACTGTTAATGGTGTCCTTAAAGCCGAAATTGAACAAAAGCGACCTATTGCAAGAGTGCATACTAATGCGGCATATTATATTGATGATGAAGGTTTTTATATGCCACTATCATCAAATTATTCAGCAAGAGTACCTCTAGTTACTGGTTATGTAGAGAAAAATAATTTAAGGAATATATTTACTGTAGCAAGTAAAGTTGAAAATGATGACTTTTTAAAAACAAATGTTATTGAAATTAATCAGAGTTTAACAGGTGTTATTTCTCTTAAATTGAGACAGTGTAAATTTATAGTTCAACTGGGAAATGTGAGTTTTTTGGATAAAAAAATAAATAATTTAAAAGTGTTTTATCAGAAAAATTTAAAAGAGAAAACACTTAATAAATACAGTAAAGTGAATTTGCAATTTGATAATCAAGTAGTGTGTACCAAAACGTAGACTATGGAACATAATTTAGCAGTAGGCTTAGACATAGGAACCACAAAGATTGTGGCGATGATTGGTCGTAAAAATGAATACGAAAAACTTGAAATTTTAGGTATAGGCAAATCTAAAAGTTTAGGAGTTCATCGTGGTGTTGTAAATAATATTACACAAACTATCCAATCAATACAACAAGCTATTCAAGAAGCTGAAGCTGCTGCTGAAATGAAAATAGATGAGGTTACTGTAGGTATAGCAGGACAACATATTCGTAGTTTACAGCACAGTGATTATATAACAAGACCTAATTCAGATCAAGTTATTGATGAAGATGATATTGATAGATTAATCAATCAAGTGCATAAATTAGTCATGCTACCTGGTGAAGAAATTATTCATGTATTACCTCAAGAATATAAAGTTGATGGGCAAGCTGAAATTTCTGAACCTATAGGAATGTACGGCGGTCGTTTAGAAGCCAATTTTCATGTAGTTGTTGGTCAAGTGTCTTCTATTAGGAATATTGGGCGTTGCGTACAAAGTTCTGGTTTAGATTTAGAAGGTATTACGTTAGAACCATTAGCTTCTTCAAATGCGGTTTTAAGTCAGGAAGAAAAAGAAGCTGGTGTAGCACTTATTGATATAGGTGGTGGTACAACAGATTTAGCCATTTTTAGAGATGGTATTATTCGTCACACAGCAGTTATTCCTTTTGGAGGAAATGTGATTACTGAAGATATAAAAGAAGGCTGCTCAATTATTGAAAAACAAGCCGAATTATTAAAAATAAAATTTGGTTCTGCATGGCCAGGAGAAAATAAAGACAATGAAATTGTTTCTATTCCTGGATTAAGAGGAAGAGAGCCAAAAGAAATTACATTAAAGAATCTCTCAAAAATTATACATGCTCGTGTTGTTGAAATTATAGAACAAGTGTATGTAGAAATTAAAAATTACGGTCACGAAGAGCAAAAGAAAAATTTAATTGCGGGTATTGTTTTAACCGGTGGTGGTAGCCAGTTAAAACATTTAAAACAATTAGTAGAGTACATAACAGGTATGGATACTAGAATAGGTTATCCTAACGAGCATTTAGCAGGCGATAGCGATGAAGATGTTACAAGCCCGTTATATGCAACAGCTGTTGGTTTAGCTTTAGACGGGTTAAAGCGTCAAGACCGCAAAAAAGTAGAGGAAAAAGAGCAAGAAGAAATTGTTATAGAAGAAAATGAAGAAGCACCAAAAGAAGAAGTAAAAGAACAACCTATTAAAGAACGTCGTTCGTTTCTCGATAAGTTAACAGAGCGTGTCAAAGATTTCTTAGATAACGCAGAGTAAGAAATTAATTACCCATAGAATTAAGATATAAAGTACAAAACCCTCGGTAAAACAGAATTTATGAGCAGCAAAAACGAATTCGAAAGTATCGCATTTGATTTACCAAAGAATCAATCAAATGTAATTAAAGTTATTGGTGTTGGAGGTGGTGGTAGCAACGCTATCAATCACATGTTCCAGCAAGGTATTAAAGGCGTAGATTTTTACGTTTGCAATACGGATGCACAAGCACTTCAAAATAGCGGTGTGCCTAACAAAATACAATTAGGACTAGACCTAACAGAAGGACTGGGAGCAGGTGCAAATCCAGATATTGGAGAGCAGTCAGCTGTAGAGAGTTTTGAGGATATTTCTCAAATGTTAGATTCTAATACTAAAATGGTGTTCATTACAGCTGGAATGGGTGGTGGTACAGGTACTGGTGCTGCTCCTATTATAGCTAAAATGGCTAAAGATAAAGACATTCTAACGGTTGGAATTGTCACTATGCCATTTCAGTTTGAAGGAAAAATGCGTATTGAACAATCTCAGAGAGGGATTGAGAAATTAAGAAACACAGTAGATTCTTTAATCGTAATTAATAACAATAAACTTCGTGAAGTGTATGGTAATCTTGGGTTTAAAGCTGGGTTTTCAAAAGCTGATGAAGTGTTATCTACCGCTGCTCGTGGTATAGCTGAAGTTATTACACATCATTATACACAAAATATTGATTTACGTGATGCTAAAACTGTTTTAAGTAATAGCGGAACCGCAATAATGGGATCTGCTCTAGCATCAGGTCAAGATCGAGCACAAGATGCCATACGTAAAGCTTTAGATTCACCATTATTAAATGATAATAAGATTACTGGAGCAAAAAACGTTTTACTTTTAATTGTTTCTGGCGTGCAAGAAATTACTATTGATGAAATAGGAGAAATAAATGATCATATTCAAAATGAAGCTGGTCATGGCGCTAATATTATTATGGGTGTTGGTGAAGATGAAACCTTAGAAGAATCTATAGGAGTAACAATAATTGCTACAGGATTTAATATAGAACAACAAGATGAGATTTCTAATACAGAAACTAAGAAAGTTGTTCACGCATTAGAAGAAGAACATGATATAGGTCCTAAAGATGTAGAGCCTGTTATAATTGATCCAATCATAGAGTTAGAAGAGAAAGAAACGCCTATTGTACACACTTTAAATCTTGAAGAAGAGGAAGATATTATTTTTGTTCCTGCTAATAAAGTTGAAAAAATAATAGAGGCTAAACCAACTCAAGATATTAGTGATGATTTTAATATCATACCAACGTCTGAAATTATCAAAAACATTGATGTTGTTTATGATGAAGTAAAAACTAATATTGAAGAAGGAGATGATTTCATTATTAAGCCAGTAACAAGAATGTCTTCTGATGTAGATGATACAACAAAAGATGCCGAGGTGTTTTCGGATTATATCGAAGAGGAGCAACAAATAACGTTAACTTTTGATTTGCCGATTTCTAAACTAGTTAAAGATGATTCTGAAGCTAAAGAAGAAATTATTACACACGAATTACATGAAGAAGAAAAAGATATTATTGTAAATGATTACACAGAATTAATAACAGTAACAGAGTCTAGCGAATCTGGAGAAGATATTCGTTATGTTTTAGATGATTATACAGAAATGGAGTCGCCTATTAATAAAAAGCAAGCTACAGCTAAAGAAGTTGAAGAAGAAATTGTTTTTAAAAGGAGAGTTGTAAAAGAAGTTGCTGAAGAAGAAATTGATCCTATGAATACGCCAATTTCAGAAATGCTTAAAGAGCGTGCAGCAGAACGAAGACGTAAAATGAAAGATTTCAATTATAAATTTAACAATGCTAAAATTGAAGATATTGAGAAGGTGCCAGCATATAAGCGTCAAGGCGTTGATTTAAGTGATGCAAAGCATTCTTCAGACTCAGATATTTCTAGAACAAGTATTGGTTTAGATGATAATGATGATATTCAATTAAGAAGTAATAATTCATTTTTACATGATAATGTAGATTAAATATACTAGCATAACTCAGTTATGTGCTCGAAAGGTTTACCTCAAGCCTTTTTGGTTTTTTATTTCTTGCGATTCCCCTGTGTAGAAAACAATTTATCTTATAGATTATGACTTTTTTAACTGAGGACTGTAGCATAAAGACTGCTTACTTTTTTATATATTCGCAGTTCAAATTTTTGAGATTATGAGTTTACAACAAGATATAATGGCGGCTTTAAAAGCTGCAATGAAGTCTAAAAATAAAGCAGCGTTAACAGCATTAAGAGCCGTTAAATCTGCAATTTTATTAGCGCAAACAGAAATTGGAGCTAAAGAAGAATTAACAGAAAACCAAGAGCTTAAAATACTAAAAAAACAAGTAAAGCAGCGTAAAGATAGCGCAGCTATATTTTTAGAACAAAATAGAGAAGATTTAGCAACTCCAGAATTAGCAGAAGCAGAAGTTATTAGTCAGTTTTTACCAGAAGCTTTAAGCGAGAAAGAAGTTGAGAATATTGTTGTGGCAGTAATAGATCAAGTAGGAGCTTCGGGTATGAAAGACATGGGAAAAGTCATGGGGCTTGTTAGTCAAAAATTAACAGGACAAGCAGATGGAAAAACAATTTCTAATATTGTAAAAGCTAATTTATCTTAATAAAAAGCCATTTCTGCTTTATAAGAATTAAATGGCTGCGTAGTTCAACTGGATAGAATATCAGATTTCGGCTCTGAGGGTTGGGGGTTCGAATCCCTTCGCGGTCACTAAAGCGGATATTTTATCAAATTTGATAAAATATCCGCTTTTTTATTTACTATATTGTCAGTAATTTCAGGAGGGCAGTGATAAAAATAAATTTATTCTAGTGGTTCGAAATAGGTCTAATTTGTGACTATAGAAGATTCAATCAGGAAATAGCATTTGCTGAAAAATATTTTTATTTTCTAAACTAGAAGATTCACATAACGGCAGTATATTGGTAGATGTTTTGGCAATAAAATTGATTACTTTTTTGAGGTTCGAACTGTATTCACTTGTTTTTTCAACTTCTTGCCCAATTTCAAAATATTCATTTTTGTATTTATCGTAAAGTTGTCTATCTATTTCACCAATGACAAATTGGAGTACTTATCTTTATTCTGGCATAATTTTAAAGGTTTTAATACAGAAATGTAAAAAATCTGTTATACCTTATCAAGAGTTTATGATTAAAGAAAAAGATGAATTAATAATATGTTCTGATGGAGTACATAATACTATTTTTAATAAGTAAAGAGAAAATATTTATATCGTTTATAGATGTACTAAATAACATATTAGAAATTGAAACTAATGACATTACTTGTTCGTAAAAAAATGCGTCGTAGACCTGTTAAAAAGAAACGAGGAACAGGCTCTAAAATAATAAACCAAGTCAGTATAGATAATAGACCTAAGCATATTGAACTAAGAAAAGAGATTGGACATTGGGAAGGCGATTTAGTCATTGGTAAAGGTCATAAATCCGCTATTGGAACTATTGTAGAAAGAAAGTCTAGATATACACTAGTCATCAAATTAAAAGCTAGAAATGCTGAAGAAATTCAAAAAATGTTCTCTAAAAAATTAAATCAACTAAATCCTATTCTTAAAAAATCTATGACTTATGATAACGGAATAGAAATGGCTAGACATGAAAAAATCACTCGTA
>CALKXS010000151.1 GCA_938003745.1 uncultured Algibacter sp. | reverse complement strand
ACATACAATAAAAAAGGATTCTCTTCTTTTTCATATTCATTTAGCCAATTAATAGCATAATCTGTAAACACATCTGTTGTATAAAAATTAGGATCTATCGGTTGATAAGGCTTCACCCATTTATCATCCACCATCCATTCATAAATATCTTTCTGAGGAACAGGATCTCCATTAATTAATTTCCCAGAGGGAGCATAATAATTTGAAACTCCTCCTTGAATTCCCATAAACCTATCAAAACCTCTTTTGGGAGGCCTAATAGCATTATGGTTTTTTCCAACCATTAAAGTTGTATATCCTGCTTTCTGAGCAACCTCACCAATCGTTGGACCCACTTTAAAATTCCTACCTTGATTTTTCATATTTACATAACGACCACATAATAAGGATTCTCTAGAGGTATTGCATTTTGATGTATTATAACTCTGAGAAAACCGAATTCCGTTTGAAGCTAATTTATCCAAATTAGGAGTCTGAATCTCACCTCCATAGCAACCTATGTCAGAGTAACCCATATCATCTACCATAATAATTAAAATATTCGGGTTTTGTTGTGCTTGTAACATTAAGTTTCCCCAAAGAAAGAACAATCCTAAGTTAATTTTTATTTTTCTTATAGTAGTTATCATTATATTGTTTAATATTATTAGTTTCAAATATGTTCTTTGATTCTATTTTTTCAAGACCTTGTTTCCATCCTTGTCAATTTGCCTATACTCATCTATTCGTATTTTTTTCATAGTTGCATTTCTTGCGGTTTCATCCTTCCATGCCTCTATAGCAGGATCCTTGTATTTTTTCATCTGATCATTTAATTCTCTATCAAACTTTTTTACAACAGCTGAATATTTAGGATCATTATAAAAATTAATCAATTCATCAGGATCTTTCTTTAAATCAAACAACCAAGGTTGATCAAAAGGAGAAAGAACATATTTGTAACGATTACTAACAGCCGATGTCCAAGAGCTTAATGCTGTAGTTAGATAAACTATCCTGTCATTAGATACTGTTTTTCTTTTACCTATAAAATCAAAAGAAGTATCTTTCCCATGCACATTCTTTACAGAGCCAGCTTTCATCAATCCTAAAATAGTTGGAACAAAATCAGTTGTAGTATAAGCGGTATTAATAACTTTTCCAGCTTTTATTTCTTTTGGGTATCGAATAATAAAAGGTATTTTTGCTGAAGCTTCATAAGGGCTAGATTTATTGTGTTTATGATGTTCCCCCATTAAATCTCCATGATCTGAAGTAAAAACTATAATTGTATTTTCCGCCAAATTCTCGTCATCTAAAAATTTTAATATTCTTCCTACATTATCGTCAATGCATTTGACCATACCAAAAATATTTTGCATTTCTTTTTGCACCAACTTTTCTGCTTGATTTTTCCCAAATGACCAACCTGGTCCATTTTCCTTACCTGTATTCATCGTTTTAGGATCCTTAAATTCTAAATGTTCATACATTGTATCATATGGCGGTCTAACAGTATTTGGTCCATGAGGATCTGGCAATGATACCATTAAACAAAACGGCTTGTCTTTATCCTTTTTTAAAATTTGTAATGATTTTGAAATCAAAAAATCTGTAGCAAAAGTTTCTAAATTATCTTCATTAAATTTTGATTTTCCAGATTTATAAACTGTTAACTCTCCATTCTTCTCTATTATTTGCTTCCAATGACCTTGATTTATAGTATACCTATTGTCATCAAATCCAAACATGTTTTTAGGACGAAAACCAGGTGTATCTACACCAGCCAAATGCCACTTACCAACATATGAAGTAGCATATCCTTCATTTTTCAAAACAGAAGCAAACGTATCTAAGCCATCTTTTAAAATCAGTCCGTTTTTTGTTACATCTGTTGCAACAGGGTATAAACCTGTAATAAATGAAGCTCTTGATGGTGCGCAAACCGGGTTTGCAGCATAATACTTAGTACAAATAGCTCCTTCATTTGCTATTCTATCTAAATGAGGGGTTTTTACCTCAATTCCCTCTCCCCATACAAAAGCCTGTTCTTTGGTCATTAGATCACGATAACAACCTAAAGTTCTGAAATTGTGTTCATCCGTATGGATGACGATCAAATTTGGTTTTTCATTTTTTTTCTGTGCTCTTAATTTGGGTACCGTAATAAGGCTAAAAAGCACACATAATTTAATTATATTATTAATCATATCAATTCTTATTTATTAAATAACTTGTTCTTAGTTTCTTCAACCATTTTTATTGTACCATCATCGTTGTAGTACAAATAATCGACACAAACATTTCTTAGATGACCATTACCCATTTCTCCTTTGTCATTAACAAAATCTCCTAAATGATAAAAATAGTACCAGTCACCTTTAAACTTTACAATTGAATGGTGATCTTGTGCTCCAGGAGGTTTTACTTTCATAGCCCCTTTATAGTCAAAGGGCCCATAAGGATTATCTCCTATTGAATAAAAACCATGATTCACTTCTTCTTTATGATTTGTGTATGAGTAATAGTATTTCCCATTGTGTTTGTGCATAAAAGCACCTTCCATTATTCGCTCATTACCTGTATTTATTCGTCTAGGTTCTTCAGCTAAGGTTAACATATTATCCGAAAGTTTAGCAACCATCATTCTCCCAAAATAAAGATAAGCCTGACCATCATCGTCTATAAAACACATTGGATCAATTCCAGAAGTTCCATTTATATAATTTGGTTCAGCTATAAAAGGACCTTGAGGATAATTACTGGTGGCAACTCCAATTTTAAATTTTTTGCTTTTATCGAGATGAGGAAAATACAAGTAATAAGTTCCATTTTTATACGCAGCGCCAGGAGCCCACATATATCCTCCCTCACTCAATCCCCAACTCACATTTTTAGAATGTAAAATTTCTCCGTGGTCAATCCAATCTATCATATTTTCTGATGAAAATACATGATAACCATCCATTCTATTATACACATGCCAAGGCTTTGTCATTCGAGTACTATCCGGATAATGATCTTGTGAAGTATATACCCACACTTTTCCATCTTTCCACACATGTGCATCTGGGTCGGCAGTTCTAATATGCTTAACCCAAGGATTTGTTTCTGCCTTAAAACTATAGGGATACGTAATTTCTTTTTGATCAGATTTACAAGATATTATGAATACTAAAATGAAAAAACTAAAAAAGTATCTCCGTATTTCTACCATTGAATTCATTTTTTTAAAATTTGTGATTTTTTAAAAAATTTTATCTCCATAACACCTTCCTTTAAATTTTCAAAAGGCCCCGGTATTGGTTGATTAACATTTCTTTTATTACCATAAAAATCAGTATCCAAAATAATAGGAGTTCCATCAGACCGTTCATATGAAGCTTCAGAAACAATGGTAATTCCTAATCGCTTGGTATTAACAATTGCCGTTTCAACCTTTTTAAATGAATCATCAAAAGTTAATTTAATTAATAAGTCTTCATCCTCTTCAATAATTTCAACAATTGGTTTATAATTATCAACCACTACGCTATTCTTTTCTTTCTCATATGGTTTAGCTCCGTTATAAAAAATATTTCCTTCAGCAAACGATTTATATTTTTTTGAATTATAGCCATTTAAACCAAAATAAACAGTTTGATCTTTTGGTCTTTGACGATTTGATGATAAATCAACTTTACCTTTAACTGCGACAAAAATGTTGTTATAAAAACGATTGTCACCTCCCTTAATATTTTTAAGACCCTTAATCTTTGTTGAATGAGGAATATGGTAAGGTGTTGAGCGATTTGTAATTGGAAAGTTCTTGCTTGATCCTGCCATTAAATTGTGTACAAATGCCGCTCCTTCTGAACGACAAATAGTTGAAATACCTTTTGTAGAAAGAAACAAATTATGATCTATTAATAAAGGACCGTGGTTTACTTCATCATGAAAATCATACTGATCATTTTCATACAGAATATTACGTGAAACACGTGCCCCCTGTGCCATCCAATCCAACCAAATACCACAATGACTACTATGTATTCTATTGTTTTCTATTAATACATCAATTCCGGCATGCAATTTAATACCTGCCATTTCCATACCGGTATAGCTACGCTTTGTATAAATATTATAAATATGATTGTTACTTATTGTACTAAAAGCACAACCTAAACTACCTACTACACCTGCTTGACCACAATTATAAATTACATTATTACGTACAATGTGCGAACCAATCTTTTCTTTTGACCAACCATTACTTAGAGCTCTAAAAACAATTTCGTTATAATGTGTTGCTCCATCTTTATTTCTATTGTGCATCCAAACATTATGACCACTTGAACGATCTTTACCTAAAGAAATCCCTACATTTTTTGAATTGCTTATAATGTTATTCTCAATAATCCACCCTTTACTCCAATGTGTACCAATTAAACCTGGCTGCTCTGCTGTTGGAGCGGCCCATTGGGTTGCAGCTTGATCCATTTTAAAACCAGAAATAGTTATGTAATTAACACCTACTCTATTTGGATAAAAACAAGCTTCACGAACATTGATTTCAACTAGCTCTTTATTTGGGTTTAAGTCTTGGAAATTCGCCCAAATTGTAGTATTATTTTCATCTACTTCAACATACCAAGCATAAAGAGAAGCTGCTTTATCTAATGACCATTTGCATTCTTTTGGTTCAATTACCTCTTGTAAAGAATTTTGTTCAAATAGCGCTTTTCCATTTACAAAAACTTCACCTGTATGATGAATCTGATTCTCACTAATAAACCAATCGCCTTCAATAACCGTATTGTAAGGATTTTTATTTTTAAAAATATGATTTGGAACCACTGATTTCCAAACAGATTTCTTTATTTTTTTCCAACTACTAATAATTTCTGAACCTTTAATTACTACTTTTTCATTTTTAGCAGCACGATAAACAATCCGATCTAAATCATTAGTCCCTCCATATTTTGGGTCGACACGTTCACGATAAACACCTTCATGAACAATTACAATATCACTACCAACAGCAATATTCGCAGCAGCTTGAATAGTTAAAAATGGCGCTTTTAATGTACCTACGTTTTTATCACTACCATTTTTAGCAACATGGTATTCTGTTGCCGAGACACTAAATATGTGTATTATAAACGAGAAAAAAAATATTAACTTCTTCATTCTATTTTATTTATCCTTTTTTTATACTCTAAATCAATAAATCGCATAGACCCTGCAGGAACTTTTAATTTAACTGTATTTGATTTTGTTGAAATGTTTTCTTTAGACAAAATATCAATGGCATTCACAGGTTTTTCTCCTTGAAAAGTTATAGTTACACTTCGTTCTTGTGGATCAATATAACCTGGGTCTACTAAAACTAGTCTTGCATGTTTCTTATCCAATTTTATCAAACTCCATGATGCTCCTTTTACTTTTAACAAAAGGTTGCCTCCCCCTTTTTCTACTGCAGTTTTCATTGTATAACCAAAAGTAACACCACCTACTTTTTTTCCATTTACAAAACCATGTTTTGTATCGCTTACTACGTAAGGTGTACCTTGTTCTTTTAAACTAGATTCAAAATTTACATTTGTAATTGGCACCATTCCGTTTGGCATTTCAGGAATAAAATTTAACCAACGGTAATTAACCCCCATTGAAATTTTAGAGTAATCATGTTCAGGGGTATTTGCTCCACACCAATTTACTCCTGGTACCGAAACAACTGCGTTTAAAGCTTCAGGAGTATAAACACACAAATTATGCCCCTCATTTACTACCCCTTCCAAATATTCCTCATCTATATCTTTCATTAAATGCCAAGATCCAATAGATAAAATATCCTCTTTTTCAACAATTGGTAAAACTCCAGATTTCATTAAAGCAAAAAGTACATTCATCCCTGGTTCTTCTATATATTTAATATTGAAAATTAAGGCATATTTACTTCCGTATGCCCCCATTATTGCCGCATTTCTCAAATACGGTGACACAGATCGTTGTCCACCAGGTGATAACGGACGCCAAGAAGTAGGATTGTCATCAACCAATCGCATGGCATAATCGTTCACTGCACCACTTGCAAACATACCTACTCTACCAGCAAAATTTATATCCTGTAAACGATTATTTGTATCTTCTGCTGAAGGAACCAAAATATCGTTGTATTTATTTGAGAAAAACAGTTCTTGCCATAAACCTAAACTCGCATCAGCTGCCCAAAACATATTTTTATATCTAAAATATAATTTTGCTTTACTTTTATTAGTTCTTATTGCTTTAGCTAAGCGAGGCACATATTCTCTAACAAAATGAATTACTCTTGGATCTTTTGTATTAGCCATTTCGGCATATGTAAATCCGTAACAAGTATTTGGAGCAGCAGCAATTACGGCTTCTAATGTTTCTATTTGAAGATAGAAAGGATCTGTACCATGACCAGCCCAAACTGTAAAAGGCTCATTCTTTCTTTCCTGCTCTTTAGCAAAATCGATTACGTCTTGTCTTGAATCTTTATACTTTCCTCTTTTATCAACTTTATAAGCAACCTCACCAATTTTATTTACCAACTCAACTCTTGAAGTTGACTCCTTCCATGAATGTTCCTTTACATATTTAACAGTTTGCTGATTTAAGTTAGAAAGTTCTTGAGCTTCTTTAATATTAGTAATCATTACAAATTCTTTCTCACTCTTTTCTTGATAAGAGGGTGCTTTATATTTTAAAGTTTGTTTATACAATTCCGCTATATTTTCTTCTACTTCTACCGCTCTTCCTTGCGATTTTTGTTTCTGATTCCACCAATTTTTTTTGGAAACATCGTAAAAATACAATCCATTTCCACCACCAATCTGACCTGTACCAATTAATTTATTTGCTTTTGGTGCATACACTAAACTATTATAAATTATCCCTCTATGATCTTTTCCTGATTTACTTACTAAATTCCCATCTATATCAACAACAAATAAAAAACCTCCCATCTGCATAACTATTTCATTTCTAAAAGGTAACAAACTTGTACCAAATGTATATGCATAACGTTGCTTTTTTCTATCAGTCCCTACATAACCACTTACCATATTAAGATCTCCGTCAACCGTTCCAAAACAAGCTCCTTTAATACCAGAACCAAATATTAATATTTCATCTTTTTTATCATTATTAATATCTTTTATTGAAACATCTTGCACCATTAGTCCAGGATATTTTAATACTTTATTTATTGATTTAGATTTAATAACTTTTTTAGTTACTGGATCAATAAAACCAAAAAACTCAGAAGCAAACTTATCATGTTTTAATGTGTGTAAAAACAATTCTTCCTTTTCTGAATTTGTAAAAAAACCATTTTCTAACTTTCTTACAACTCCTTTTATCTTGCTTTCAGACACTAATTTTCCGTGAGTATTAATTTCATAGAGCTTATAATTATTTCCACCCGCAAAAATCCTCATATCTTCCCCCTTACCTATTACAGCAACTTCGGATAATCTAACTTTTTCTTTAGGCGAAAAATCCCAATGTAAATTTCCTTCACTATCCCAACAATAAACATGACCATTTGCGCTAACTCCTAATACATCGTCATCTCCATCGAAATTAATGTCTACAGTAACAATCTCAAATAATGCTGCTGGATCTAACGTTGGGTTTCTCCATAATCTCTTTCCATTTATAGTATAACAAGATATGGCTCCATCAATTTCAGAGATATATAAATGTTCTTTTCCATCTATTGAACCTACGATTGTATTTCGAATACCGTTTCCATCTGTATTAAAATTTTGAGCAATCGCAGTGTAACTCACTGTAGAAAAAGCAAGTATTAAAAGTTTATATATCATTAATTTTCTCATAATATCATTTCTATTTATTCCTTTTGACTCCCATATATTATTTTAGAAATATCATTAAGAGCAACTTTAGTTTTTGGATTAAATTTATCAGAACTTACATAATTCAAAAGAGATTGATATAGCGCATTTCCTTCTACTGTATCTTCAATTGCAGGTAAATCAACAGCACTTACAAAAACACTTCCTTTACCAACCTTAAATTCAAACAAGGTTCCTAATTTATGTGAGCGCCACATATTATCAATAGTTTGAACCATTGGTTTATATCCCTCTGGAGCTTCATCTAAAATTATTGGTTGAGAGTTTTTAACTGCACTCCACCATTGCCAATTTGTATGAAATTCAGTTGGAAATCCCTTTAATCCTGGATGATCTTCTTCAATCAACAAACCTAATGTTCCTGGTGAAGGTTCTATACCTTTACGAACTGCAATGTTATAAAACATACGATACGACCAAAATTCGGTCATAAATAATCCTCCTACACTATTTTCCTTTATTTCATTATGTTCTGGAATAAGTAAAATGCGTTCGCCATTTTCTATTGAAGCTATCGTTTTTACATCCAAATGTCTAGAAACAATTACATTATCAGGAATGTTAACTAATTTTTTCTTTGGATATATCCATAACGGGTACGATTTTACAATTTCAGAATCGTTCAACCTTAAATCGAGTGTTGTTTGTATAGCTTCTTTTAATATTGGAAGTTTTATATTTATTTGTCCTGCTTTAGAAATTACTCCTTGGGTAGCATTTACACTAAATTCACCATTTGAAATTCCTTTTATCGACCAACTTAATAATCCTTTTAATATTTCTTTTGAATAATTAGACACCTTAATATCTGTACTAAATTTTTCACCTGATGTTAATGTATATTTATCAAATTCAGCCAATAAAGTAACCGGAGCGCAAAACTCTCTCCATTTTTTTGGAGTAATTGTTCCTTTTGATTCCATAAATGCATTCAGTGGTCCAACAATGGCTGTTCCTTGCCCTGGATAATCTTGTAAATCTAGTATTTGAAAACCTCCAAATTTAGGAGTTCTAATCCCAGATTCCATATCTTCACAATAAAGTATTGATGCCCATTTTCCGGTAGCTTTAAAAAACTCTTGCCATTGATTATACATTCCTTTTTCCTTGAGTATTTTCTCTCCAAGCTCTAAATTCCAAGCTTTTGTAATACCTGTATACTTTTCAATTTCATCATAATCTGGATAATAAGAGTATTGCCCTGTTTCATGACCAATTACCGGGACATCAGTTGAAGCAAGAGATTTACTAAAATTATATCGAGTAGATGGACGCAAATGATTTACTATTCCACCATCATATTGATCGGCTCTACTAAAAGAAATACGCGTGTTATTATCAAAATTCTCCCATGTTTTTGTTGTTGTACGTACCGTTGTAAAATAATCGTCTCTTACCCCTTTTTTAGGATCTCTAAAATTATTATTTGAACCTTGCGCGTATAATCTTTGGTTATTATCGTAAGAACGAATACCATCAACCAACCTGGTCATTACTTCTACATTTCCTTTTAACTCGTTTCCTAAAGCAAACATTACAAATGATGCATAATTCCCGTAATTATTTAAAATATTTACTGCTGATTTATGAAAAAACTTCTCTGCTTCAGTTTTAATTTTTGGATCATATTTTCTTCCTTTTTTAGATTTTTCCGAACCAAAAGCAACGGCATTAATATCTTTAAATGAAACACCTTTTTCTTGAGCATCTAATTCCCCCCAACTTGGTAATTCTGGTTGCATATAAATTCCAACCAAATCGGCAGCAGCAAGAGCAGCTTCTGGCGGACACCACGTATGAAAACGATAATGATTTATCCCATATTCTTTAACAATTTTCAAAATTCGCACCCATTCTTCAACATCCATAGGAGCATACCCTGTTAATGGAAAAACACACCCATCATGTCTTCCTCTTAAAAATGTGGTTTTACCATTAATAACAAATTGAGAGCCATTTTGAGTAAACGAACGCATTCCAAAAGTTCTACCTAATTGCTGTGACTGTCCATTTTCCAATCTTAAAGTAATAATACTTCTGTAAAGAGCTGGATCAAACTCATCCCACAGCAACATTTCTTTTCCTAAGTTTAGGAAAGCTTCTACTTTTTTTGAAGTAGCATCAATTTCAAAATCAATTGAAACTAGTTTTGGAATATGCTTTTTTTCTGAATTAAAACTTGAAGTATTTATTTGAATAACACCTTTTTGCTTTCCACCAAAATTATTTTTAATTGTAAATTCTAATTTTGCCCGTTTATTTTTTACATCTGGAAAAACCCTCACATTACTAATAAATATTTTAGGTGTAACTTCTAATTGAATTTTACCTAAAATACCATTCCAATTGGTTTGAGTCGACTCCTCATTCATATGAGATCTTCCTGCGGGATGCGCTTTTACAATATTGTCAACAGATACTATTAACTCATGTTCACCTGGTTTTAATTCATTTAATTCATAAATTTGCGCTGTACATATAAAAGGGTTTGTTCCTTGCTTTTTACCATCAACCCAAACAGTTGTTTTTCTAGTACGTTCTAAACGAAGTGCAATTCTTTTACTTTTCCAATCTTTAGGAATCTTTATTATTCTTTTATAATAAGCAACTCCCTCAAATTTGTATTCACGAGATAAATTTTGCCATACTTCATAGTTGTTATTCTTTTTTCCTTTTTTATTCTCATCTAAAGTACCTGGAAGATGAACAACCTCTTTAAAATCAACATTTTCTAGATTATTTTTTTCTAACGACGTGCTGTCTGGGTTCATTGCTAATTCCCATTCTCCAGATAAATCAATTATATTGTCACTATCTAAGTTTAAAAAACTAATAACCTTTTTAGGCTGTTCTTTTTTTGAACAACTAAACACTATAAAGCCTGTTAAAGCTATTAAAAGCAGTAAACTATTTTTTTTCATGATTCGATTTATGATTCTATTGTTCTATTAATATAATTATCAAACTTTTTTCCATCAAAAGGGACTACAAAAACTTTGCTTGCATGATTGTCTCCTTTTTTATATCTACATCCATTACACTAAATATAAAGGCTTTTACATGGCCATACTCTAAGTAAACATTAGATCTTTCCATTCTCTAATAACAACTTTTATCACTGTTGTACTTCATAAAACCTGTTTCAAGACCATAAGCTATACCTCCATCTTTTCAATTGTTAATTCCATTTATTGAACTAAAATGATAACCTATTCTTACTCTCCAATCATTAAAAACTAAATGGTACATATCTCCGCTATACCAAATTACTCCATCCTCTATAATATTTCTACTTTGAGTAATTTTACGTTCCTTTTTAAATAAAGGATCTTGATTAAAAATTTTGGGTGCAACTATTTTATATGGTCCACAAATATCTTCTTCACTTATCAATACAGTCATTGTCTTGGTAAGAATCATATATCCATTTTCAGGTCTTTTAAGTATGGTTACATTAGTCATATACTTTCAATCTGGTGTCATTTTTTTTGTGATTCCTTTTGTTTTATCTTTACTTCTCTAAAATTGAGCTAGTTTAATATCATACCCATTAGGGTCTATCTTAATTTTTCCTTTTAATTTAAACTCTCCATCTGGAGTGTCTGATATTAAAATTTCTCCATGTGTATTTCCACTAATTATAATAGCATATTTTCCTTCATGAGTTTTTATCGCTGTTACATTATGTCCTGTTCTATCTAGATAGTTTTCCGTAATGGTTCCCATATCTATATAAGGACCTAACATGCTATTACTTTTTGCATGAACAACTTTAGAAGTTCTCTAAGCATCCCTTGTATCTTGCTTCCACCTACTTGCATACATATAAAATTTTCCTTTTGCATCTTTTAATATTGCTCCATACCAATAACTGCATTTTTTTAAACAGAGTCTTCTAAGCCATTTGCTGTATCTCTAGGCATTACCTCTTTGCTTCCCCACGACTCATCATATTTCACCAATTTAGCTTATTTTTTTATAGGTTGAAAAAAATCTATTAAAGATTTCTTTTTATTTTGAACCAAACAGCTAGTATTACAAATTATCAGTATTAAAATCACCAATACTATTCGAATTCTTTTATTCAAATTATTTACCCTTTATTAGAGTATTCTCTAACTTTTTAAGATCGACACTCATTTTCATTTCTTTTTTCAAACTCATCATTTCAGGATTCTCAGCAATGTTATTCCATTCATTTGGATCATTTTTATGGTCATAAAGCTCCTCCTCTCCATTAGTATAAATTAAGTATCTATATCTATCGTTTTGAATTGCAAAATTGCCACCTCTCCACGAAGTTGTTACAGAATATGGCCATTCTCTATCAACGTCTTTTAATAAAGGAACCAAACTCCTACCTTCATTTTTATTGTTTTTAGGTAATCCACATAATTCCAGTAAAGTGGGATACATATCTAATAAACCAACCTGTTTATTTACACGTTTCCCTTTATTCAAAAAAGGAGCAGAAATTATCATTGGTACTTTACCTGCTCTTTCCCACAATGAATGCTTTTGAAATGTGTTTTTTTCTCCCATATGGTAACCATGATCTGACCACAACACAACGATTGTATTATCCCTATATTCACTTTTATCTAAAGCTTTTAAGACTCTACCTAGTTGAGCATCTGTAAAACTTATTGATGCCAAGTAAGCATGAAGGATATTTCTCCACTGATTATTCTTAATTGCCCACTCAGTAGATGGCATATGTGTTTGAATATTTGCACCTTTAGAAAATTGAGGTATATCATCAAAATCATTTTTTAAATATGGAGGTAGTTCTATTTTATCTTTGTCATAGATATCAAACCATTTCTTGTTTACATACCAAGGAACATGAGGGGATAAAAACCCTAACATTAGAAAAAAAGGCTTTTCATGTTTTTCTTCTAACTTTTCTACACCCCAACTTGCCAACTCATAATCAGGAAATTCATTATCTGGTTTTTCTACCGCGGCCCAATCTGTACTTGTTTTTTCACTCTTATAATTTACACCCATTCTTCCTAAACCAGCAGTAAAACTTCCTCTTCCATTACTTTCATCTACACTACCTTCAGGAACATGTTTATGACATATTTTACCACCAGCTAGAGTTTTGTAGCCATAGTCTGCAAAATATTCATGTAATAGCTTTGTGCCTAGCTCTTTTGCTCTCTCTTGTAACTTCTCATCAGTCATCTTTTCTTTTCCACCAATCGTTGTTGGTAATAACCCAGACATAATACTAGATCTGGAAGGTCCGCAAGTTGGCCATTGACAAAATGCTTTATCAAACACGATTCCCTGTCCTGCTAATTTATCCATATTTGGTGTTATTGCTCCTTGATAAGCCTTAGTGTAGGAAGGATAATTATTCAAATCATCTACTGCAATAAATATAACATTGGGCTTGTTTTGCGCCTTTAAAGCACACGATATTAAAACCGTAACTAATAAAATTCTTGTTCTAAAACTATTCATATTTTTGTATTTTAATTTCATTCAAATTAGATAATAGATGCTCTACTACTTCAGGATACTCAGACCACATATTTTTTGTTTCTTTAGGATCATTTACCATATCATATAATTGTCCTTCTGGTTTTCCTTTTTCATGCTCAACATACCTAGGTTGAGATTTACCAAAAGAACCTAAATGATTAATAAGTTTCCATTTCCCTTTTCTAATACTAAATCCTCCACGACCTGAGTGATGAATAAGGGATGATCTTACTGGAGCGTTCTCTTCTTCATTTAGTAAATTCTTTTTCATATCAAAGCTGTCTTCAATTCTACCATTTGATATTGGATAATTAACTATGCTAGCAATTGTTGCCATTACATCTATTGTCGAAACCAAATCACTACTAATTTTACCTTCATTAATATGATTAGGCCATTTTACAATAAAAGGTACCCTATGACCACCTTCCCAGCTATCTGCCTTCATTCCTCTTAACGGAAAATTTGGATCGTGCCCAAATTTTTTCATTAATGAACCAAAACCTTTAAAATCTTTACCATGTGTATATGAATCTCCTGCAACTGCAGGAGATCCATTGTCCGATGTGAAAATAAAAATTGTGTTTTTTGCAAGATCTTTATTTTCTAATGCTTCTTTGATTTGTCCTACAATATCGTCTACTTGGACTACTAAATCTCCATATGGCCCTGCCTTACTTTTTCCTTGATATTGTTTAGCGGGTAAAATAGGTGCATGAGGTGCAGTAGAAGAGAAGTACATAAAAAAAGGTTTTTCCTTTTTAGAGTTTTCGGAAAGATTATTAATGAACGAAATTGCCTTTTCCGTTATTGTAGGCAAAACATCTTCTAATTTCCAATTTGGAACCATCAACCCATCGTGACCATACATTGTTTCTGGCTTTGGAATGGTAGGGATATCAACCACTTTATTATTTTCTATAAAACAATAAGGTGGATAATTAGGAACATCAACACCATAATAATAATCAAACCCCGCAGTTAGTGGGCCTCCTTTTATTTCTTTTTTATGATCAATTACAGAAATATCATAATTTCTATCCAATAATTTAGGGAGAGATTCATTGTTCTTTGTCCCCCATTCCATTCCTAAATGCCATTTACCAAAACAAGCCGTATTATAACCTTGTTCTTTTAACATTTTAGGCAATGTTAACCTCTCAGTTTCTATTAATGGCTCACTATAAAGTCCTAAGACCCCTTCTTTCAAATCTGTTCTCCAGGAATATCTACCTGTTAATAATCCGTAGCGCGTAGGAGTACATACGCTTGATGAAGCATGAGCATCTGAAAAAAGCATACCATCTTTTGCTAATTCATTTATATTGGGTGTTGGTATTTTTGATTTTGAATTATAACATTGTAAATCTCCATACCCCAAATCATCTGCTAAAAACAATATAATATTTGGTTTTTTATTTTGCTTATCATTATCACATCCTAACAATATAAAAGAAGATAATAGTATTAGATATAATATAATTATTGAATTTAATTTCATCATAGACTTACATTGATTATTCAAATTATTAATAAATAGTTTAATTTTTAACGGTATATTACTTCTATTAATACATATACCTTTTTCTTATTTTTATATTTACGAGTATGCTTAAAAAATATTTCTATAAAATTTTAATCAAACAAGTAACTATTTAACATCAATTTCTGTTTTTAAAAGGTTATAATTTTCTGCACCTTCTATTTCTATATTTAGATTATGAATTCCTTTAGATAAGTTAACATCATTAAAAATTATATTTACCTTTTGATAAGGTTCGATCGATGGTAGTACTTTTTCGCATAAAATAGCGTTGCCTTCTCTAATAACTAATACTCCTTTAGATGATATGAGCAATCCAAAATTTTCTACTTCTATTGTCATTTTTTTTACGCTTCCAACCTCTGTTATAGTTGGCTTTCTTGCTGAGAGAATCGAAGCATCATATAAAACCCAAGGTAAACGAGTATACCCGTAAATTAATCCTCCTTTTTTATTTTTACCCAATAGTTTAGGAGCAAACTCTTTATTATCTATTTTATGTCCCTCAGCATCAAATGTAAGGATTAAGTCTTTTCCTTTTCGTTTACTTTTAATGACTTTACTACCTCTTCCGTAATTCACTTCTTTAGCGTCTCCAAAACGTAATGAAGATATATCTAAAAGATCAAATGGATTAAAACCTACTTCTGCTTTTATTCTTATTATTGGGTTTATTTTATTCTCAGGAAATACATTTTCTTTTCCTTCCCAAGACATTAAAATTCCTTTATTTAAAGGGACACTTATATTTTTACTACTATGATTGTCACTCCCTTTATCTAATCCTTTATAAGTATCCAAAACTGCAAAGTTGGCCTGTATAGCTCTACCTAGCTCATCTTGAAATATTTTAACTCTTTCATATTTATGCCAATCTTCTAAATGTCCATCTTCGTGTTTTGTAAAACCTGGTTTGTATGCAATTCCGTCCTCCCAAATCCAATCTACACCATTTTTAGAACGTAAATAATAAGCTACACGACCTTTAGCATCATTTACAATCATATTATATTGAACGTTATCTTTCCAAAGTGCCGGATCTTCCATATATCCGGGTATTTTAGGGTATGCTCTTTGGTCTGAAATTATTTGATATTTAGAAATTCCATCTTTACTTAACCACATCGTCCCATCTTTTGCAACCCCTAAAAAAGAACCATCTTCTCGTTTAGCAAATGTAAAATTCGTTTTTACTCTAACATTTCTATCTCTTCCATCAAATTCAAAAAGGTGATATTTCCATGGACCTTTTATTGTGGGAGCAATAAAATACCCAAATTCGCGTGAACCTCTTGCTAATGTAAAAATATAAGAAATATAACGGCCATCTGTTAATCTATAGGTGTCAGGATTGTGACCATACCCTAAAGTATCTTGTACTTTAAAGGGACCTATAGAATTATCTGCAACTGCGTGATATAAATATGAACGTCCCCAGTTTCTATGCCCTCTTTTGTTACTTTCTGCCCATCCACAAATAAAAAAATGATACTTATCATCATTTCCTTTTAAAATATTTCCACCCCAAAAAGAAGTTTCATTTGTTTCAATTCCATTATCTACATAACGAGGCAATACATTAGCACCTCCCCAAACCTTTTCCGTAAGCTTTCCTTTAGGCATTGGTAAAAAACGATCCATAAATTGGGCTCCTGCCACCAATTTACCCCAGCTCTTAGGTAGTTCTCTTATTACTACGTTTCCCTCCGATCTATCGTTTTTTTGTGCTATCAAAGAACAATTTATGGTACAAAATATAGCTATTGTTAATAGATACTTCACCTTTAATTATTTTATGTTTACTAAGCCAACATCAAGTATTCCACCATCCAATGGTGTTTTTGCAATTACAGTAATTCTATGCTTACCTTTTTTAAGTTCACCTAATCTTTCTGTTATAGGAATTAATCTATAATCATCAAATCCTTCTTCTATCGTTAAAATAGCTTTACCATCAATAGCAATAGATACTCTACCGCCATTATTTTTTGAAAGTCTTGCTGTTTGCTTTAAATAAATGTAGGTGTTTTTAAACGTTTTTTTTGTGCTAAATTCTTTTGACAAATGCGCAACTTTCCCATCCCAATTACCCTTGGTTGTTTGTGTTTTTGTTATTAATGGCAATTTCAATTCTTGCCAATTGTTGCTATTCATCCATAAATCTGATTGACTATCAAAAGATGCGTTTATTTCTTCCCCAGGAACCCCTGAGCCTCTTTTTCCTTTATTTTCTTGTAATTCTTCTTTAAATAATGTCTTCCATGTAGATTCTGATGACACAATCTCTTTAACACGTTTATCATTATGAATATTTGCTACTTTATGCCAAATTACTTCTTCTTTATATGTTTTACCATCCTTTTTAGCAGTAACAACTATTTTATTATCACCATCCTCTAAAGAAATTGAAGCCCATCTATATATGTTATATGATGCATTTTTAAGAGTTCCAAAATTTATTCCATTTACACTCAATGATACTTCACCTAAATTTGAGTAAACAGTTATTTCAGCTGTACTTTCTAATCTTATATCGAAATTTTTATAGGCTAAATGAAAAACAGGATCTTTTTTCCAATTTGATTTATAAAAATAATAGGCATCTTTTTTATCAGCGCCACCAGCTGAAACCAATCCCTTATCATGAATAAAAGTTGACCTTCCTTGGTCATATTTTGGAACTAAAAACTCTGTAAGCGTCCAAATAAATTTCCCCCATAGCCAAGGACGTTTTTCCATTTCTTTCCAATGCTCTTCATGGCTATAATTAAAAAAGTCTACAGGATGAAATTGATCCTTATTATACGGACCTACCTTTCTATTTTCATCAAAATGATTTATAGCACCACCTCCACCATATTCAGTTATTCCTAATTTTCGTTTAGGAAATTCTTTTTTAATTTGATCTAGCCATGTAAAATCACTTGGCAATCCTGGGTAAGCATTCCAATACCAACCTTGGTAACGATTCCATCCTGATATATCTGCAACATCGTTTCTTTCTCCTGATTTCCAACTCACTCCACAAGTTAATCGGGATGAATCTGCATTTTTTGCTATCTTATTTAATTCTTTAATTAATGGCACCCCATCATATCCCTTAAATTTATCATAACGAATTTCATTGAAAAGCCCCCAGATAGCAATAGAAGGATGATTATACAGTTGGTAAATCATTTCATTTAACTGTTGTTTACAATTTCCAATAAATTCCTCTGTTCCGAAAAATTCTTTAATAAAAGCTAATTCTGTAGAAGCAATTATACCATTTTCATCAAGTAAATCATATCGATATTCACTGTGAGGATAATGCGACAATCGAATAGCTGAAATACCTAAATCTAGCATTAATTTCATATCCTCATCAAAATGTTCATTATGCATTGCAGAACCAAAGCCAGGATAATATTGATGCTGTGCAACACCTACTAGAGGATAAGATTTATCATTTAAGAAAAAACCTTTTTCTTTATCTACATAAACTTTTCTAAAACCTGTTCTTTCAGTTACTTCATCAACCTGTTTACCATTATGGAATAATTCAACTTTAACGGTATACATTACTGGATTTACTTTACCATTCCATAAAGCAGGTTTTAAAATAGTAAATGGTATTGATACTTTCCATTGAGATTGAGTCTCTATCTTTTCCTTTTTTGTTTTTTTAGAGACCAATTGGTTATTTTTATCCAATACGCTACAAACAACTTCGTAATTACCTGTAATGCTTTTCTCTTTATTCAAAACCGTTTCTACGACTAATTCTGCTTTTTTCTTAGAAACACCTGATTGTTTACAATACACACCTGTAGATGCATAGTGCAGCGGACTTATGCAAAGTTTATCTTTTATTAATAAAGAAACTGGCCTAGTAATTCCACCAAATTTCACATAACCGCCTCCTAAAGGAGTTATTCCTGGATTATACTCATTTGATACACGCACAGATATATAATTATCTACACCATATTCAACATCATCTGTTATCTCAAAAATAAATGCTGAATACCCTCCTTGATGATTTCCAATTTCTCTTCCATTGATATAAACATCAGTATCAATATACGAGCCTTCGAAACGAATAAACACGCGTTTATTTTTCCATTCTTTTTTAATAAAAAGATTTTTTTTATACCACGCTGGCCCTTCATAAACAACCTTCTCTTTTTGATTTCTATATATTTCTGATGATCCTGAAGGGTTATATGTATGAGGTAAAGTAACTCCAGTCCAATTCTTTCTATCTAATTTAATTGCTAAAGAATCTCTAGGGCTACCTTTTTGAAAACTCCAATTAGAATTTATCGATATCTTTTCTCTATCGATCTGTGCATTCAGTTGAAGTTGGAAAATACCAATAATCACTAAGATGAAATTAATCATTCTATTATTCTTCATAATTATTATATTGTATTTATTATTTTATTTTTATCTCATCTATTGCTAAACCATCTTCCTGCAAAGAACTAATTTCAATTGTATTAGCTCCTGCATCTAATTTAACAGGTACCTTTATAGTTAACCAATCTGTTAAAAAAGTATTTGAAACTGGCAATTTTATTATTTGAGAAACTCCATTAATTATTAATTCTACTTTATGATTCGTTCTAGTTATTTTAGAAGCACTGTATCTAATTAGTATCTCAAAATCTCCAGTACCTCCATCATTCTCATAATACCATTCTATTTTACTCACATTTTTTTCACCTAAATTAACATAACCTGTACCATTAAAACCACTTCCCTCGTTCTTAATAAAAGCATTTGTTAACTTAGCATCTTCTGCTTGGTCACCTGCGCCAGCAGTAGCAATTGCTTTAGAATTAAAAATGAATCCTTCGTCTTCAGCAAACCTCTCTCCCATTTCGTTAATAACTCTACCCTCTAATACAACAATTGCTTTTACCGTAGTTCCCATAGCTACTTCAAATGGTTTTGAATATTTTTTAGATGCTTTTGTCGGAGTCAAACCATTAGTAGTATAATAAACGTCTATTTTGGGTTTCAATGAAGCACCTCTAATATTCAAAATTTTGTTGTCTATACTTACGACGTTTGAGGATATTTGTTTTTTCTCACCTAAAATAGCACTAGCAATCAAATTAATATCTCCATCCTTATCAGTTGATTGTATATAAGCACGTGTTAATCCATAAAAAGCAATTCTATCTTTAGCTTCGAAATGCTTTTCTACATCAATCGGACTTCCATTATCAAGTGCTCTTATTTTTCCAGAGCCAATTACATGAAAATATGTTCTATTTTCACCATAAGGATAAAACTCACCTTTTTCATCAGTTGATTTTACTCTTACCTGCACAAAGTCTTTTGTTTTATTAGTCATGGGTTTACCATCAATAGATAATACTATTTTGGAAGGTGCTTTTGCTGTAGAAATTGTTTTTACCACTACTTCTTTACCATCTTTATAGGCTATTGCTTTTAAGCTTCCAGGCTTCCATGGAACTAACCATTCACACTGCATCTTATCCCAACTCATACCAGGTTTTTGCCTTCCTAATGATTTGCCATTAAAAAACAATTCAACTTCATCACAATTAGAATAAACCCAAACTGGAATCTCTGTACCCAATTTTAATGTTGGGTGTGTCCAATGAGGTAATATATGTGCCATCGGTTTTTGTGTCCATTGACTTTGGTACATATAGTATAAATCCTTTTCAAAGTTAGCTATATCTATAGCTCCCGAAGACAATGCTTTAAAAGGCCACCCTCCATGATATTTAGTTTCCCCTATATAATCATAACCCGTCCATCTAAATGAACCTGCAAAATGCGGAATGTCTCTTAGTAATTCAACATTTTGTCGAGAATTTAAACGTACTGTAGCGTTGTCATAACTTGATAAAAATATTTGCTTTTGATTCGTCTTATTATTCGGAGATGTCCAATCATTTTTAAAAATTTCTTCATCCGTTAAATCTGGATAGTAATAAGGTCTTCTCTTAACATTCGGGTAACCATTTCTATACCATGTTTTTGTTCTATAATACCCTCTTACTTGTAATGTATGAGTATTCTCTGTACCTATTAACACTCTATTCTTCATTAACTCTTTAGCATCATTTAAGACCCAGTCTTTCATTTCACTTCCACCATTCGCTCCAAAAACATCCATATACTCATCAGAAGAATGCCCAGAAGTTACGAGCCTTGTTGGATCTAACATATGACAAGTTTCAACTAATTTTTTACCAATTTCTCCATGAGTTTCATTACCTACACTATAAATTATAACTGATGGATGATTTCTGTCTCTTATAATCCAATCGGTCAAATCTTTTTCCCACCATTCATTAAAAGAATGAGCACCGTAATCATGTTCTGCCTTTTGCTCCCATCCATCAAATATCTCATCCATTACCATCATGCCAATTTCGTCACACATAGCATAAAACTGAGGCGTTTGTGGATTATGAGATGTACGAATTGTGTTGACTCCCATATCCTTTAATTGTTGAATTCGGAAACGAAGTATTTTATCAGGAACAGCTGCTCCAAAAGCACCAGCATCTTGATGATTACAAACACCACGTAATTTTACGTTTTTACCATTAATCCACATTCCTGTTTCTGGAATCCATTGAATATCTCTAAAGCCAAATTTTGTAACAACCTTATCTAATAATTTCCCATTAGATGTAATTTTGGTAACCAAATTATATAAATTAGGGCTTTCAACAGACCATAACTTAGGTTGTTTTACAGATATCTTTTGATATATTTTCTTTTGTTCTCCCTTATTAATTGTTATCTTTTTATTTGTTTTTGAGACAATTTTACCTAAAGAATCTGTAATGAAAGATGACAATGATATTTTTGTTTCTTTAGAACTATCATTTTTAATCTCAGTAGCTATTTTTGCAATAGAACCTTTTGTACTTACAAAAACACCAGAGGCAGGAACATGTATTTTTTCATCAACATCAATCCAAACATTAGTATAAATCCCACAACCGGTATACCATCTCGCAGATGGCTGCTTGCTGTTATCTACACGAACGGCAAATGTAATTGTACTTGAAGTTTCAACTTGTTCAGATATATCGAAAGAAAAGGAAGACCAAGCATAAGGTCTATCTCCTAACTTTTTACCATTAGCCCAAACGGTACTATTCATAGATATCCCATCAAAAGCAATTTCTATATGTCTGTTTTTCCAATTACTAGGTATTTTGATGGTTTTTCTATACCATGCAACCCCTGATGGTAAATATCCAGCAAAATGAGACGTAGGGTTATTTTTATCATAATCTCCTTCAATACTCCAATCATGTGGTAAATCAAGCTCTCTCCAATTTACATCATTATAGTTTGTTACATTTCTATTAGAGTCATCTCCTAACTTAAATTTCCAATTTTCATTAAAATTAAGTCTATCTTGAGCTTTACTATTTATAGCGAAAAAAGAGAATAATACAATTATTAGTATTTTACGATTCATTATTAGTTCTGATTTATTTATTTATTTATTTATTTATTTATTTATTTATTTATTTATTGGAATTACACTTGTTCTAATTTTTTCTCCCCATATTCTATTATCTATTGGATACACATCATTTTCTTTAGCCCAAATATCCCACATCTTATCCATTTTTTCAACAATCTCTGGATGCAGTTTTGCTATATTGTTCGTTTCTGACCTATCAATAGACATATCATAAAGTTCCCATGGCGTTGTATATGGCACTTCTGTACTGCCTAAAGAAACTAGTTTATATTTATTATCTCTAATACCTCTACAACCTTGATGTTCAAAAAAAACAGGACCTCTATTATAAACTTGGCCTGTAAAACTTAGTACCAAACTTTTACCTTGTAAAGGGTTTATTATTAAGCTATTATTATTTTTTTTAGGGTATGTCGTTTTTGTAATATCCATAATAGTAGGAAATAAATCGGTTATATGACCTATTTGATTAATAACCTGCCCTTTTCCTTTAATACCATTTTTCCAATTAATAATTAAAGGTGTGCTTATACCACCTTCGTGTATTTCAGTTTTATAATATCTAAAAGGTGTATTACAAGCGTTTGACCAAGGTTTTCTAACACTTTGTCTTGTTTTAGCTGTACCTAAAGTTTCAATTTGATTATATTTCAAATCACCTCCTGCTTTATCAGACGTTCCTCCATTGTCTGATAAAAATATAATCAAAGTATTATCAAGCTCTCCGTATTTTTTTAATTTCCCTAAAACCTCTCCAATTCCTTGATCCGCTCTATCTATTTGCGCTGCATATACAGCCATTTTCATTGCCCATAATTCCTTTTCTTTATTAGTTAATGAAGCCCAAGGCATTACAACTTGATCCCTTTCTGACAACTTCATTCTAGCACCGTCGATAATTCCGACCTCTTTTAAATGTTGATATTTTTCCTTTCTGAGCTCATCCCACCCCATCATAAAGACTCCTTTATATTTTTCAATATCCTCTTTAAGAGCATGTAAAGGTCTGTGAGGTGCGTAGTAAGCTAGATAATGAAAAAAGGGTTTATCCTTATTCTCTCCTGTATAATGATTATCTAAAATATTTAATGTTCTTTTTGTTATTTCTGAAGTCAAATAAAAATCATTCGGAATGCTATCCACCCATTTATTATTTTCTACTAAAGTCTTTGTTGTAAAATAGCTTCCTCCTCCTGAGAGGTGACCATAGAATTCATCAAAACCTCGTTGCAATGGCCAATTATGATTAGAAGCATCTTTTTTCATATAAGCCTCATGTGTTAAATGCCACTTTCCTGTCATATAGCACATGTAATCATTTTCTTTTAAAGCTTGAGCTATTGTAATACAATTTTCACTAAGATCTCCAGCATAGCCAGGAGTTCCTAAATCAGAAGCGGTCATCCATCCCATACCTACTTTGTGGGCATATTGCCCTGTCATCAATGAAGCTCTAGAAGGGCAGCACCTTCCAGCATTATAAAATTCGTTATAAAAAAGCCCTGTTTTGGCAAGTTCATCTATGTTAGGAGTTTTTATTCTAGACCCCATAAAACCTAAATCAGAATACCCCATATCATCCATCATAATCAACAATACATTCGGTTTTATTGTTGCTTTATCTTCTTCTTTATTTTGACAACTTATAATTGCAGTAAAAACAAATAATAAAATTATATTTTTCATCATAATACCTAGCTATTAACTTATTTGTGATTCTAGATTTTTGGTTCTGGATTTGTAAATTTAGGATATCCCCCATTCTTCCAATTACCATCACATTCCTCGAACATAATAGCTTTTAATTCTTCAAGTTTCTTTTTATTTTCTTTATTGAGTACTTTTTCCTCTCTATAATCTGTTGGAAGATAATACAATTGAAATATGTCTTTATTCGTATAATACCTTAACTTCCAACCATCATTTGTTACAATAGCTGGTCCTAATTGAGAGGCATACACTGTGTAACTACGTACTTTATCTTTTTTACCTAGCAAAGTTTTTACATAAGACCTACTATCTTTATTTTTTATTTGTTTTCCTCCTGTTAATTCAGATATCGTGTTTAACAAGTCATAATTTGCAACTAGCTGATCGTTTGTTACTCCTTCTTTAATTTTTCCTTTCCAATACCAGATTAATGGAACACGAACTCCACCTTCCCAGTTTGTTCGTTTCAACCCTGCCATTCCATCGTTACCATCAAAAACATCACCATTAATATCACTATAGAATTTGGTTTTTATATTATCAAATTTACCTCCTTTAAGTGTTAATCTTCCATGATCTGTTTTACCTCCTTGACGTGTATAAATTTCATGTCCATTGTCTCCAGTGAAAATGATAATTGTATTGTCTAGTATTCCAATTTCTTTTAATTTTTCATAGATCTTGCCAACAGAATTATCTAAAATCTTAACCATGGTACCATATTCTTTTTCAAACTCTGTAAGATTAGGATTTTTTGCCAATTCTGGATCTACAGCAGGTACTGAAATAGGCCCATGTGGAAGCTGAGTAGGATAGTATATAAAAAAAGGTTTGCTCGTCTTTTTAGGATTATTATTCTCTATAAAAGCTAATGCTTTTTCAACAAAAATATCTTCTGAATATACTTTTTTCCCTTTCATATTCCTCCTTTGATGGTAACTATCTGGTGATTCATGATCGGAAGTTTTAGCACAATCTACATGGGTATTTCCCCCTATTTCAATCATTTTCCCATTTTCAAACAAAAATGGAGGATAAAATCCATGTGCTCTTACATGATCATAATATCCAAAATGATAATCCCATCCATGACTTTTAACCCGTTCTGGTGTTGTTGCAAATCCCCATTCTAATTTTCCAATTTCTGCTGTAACATAACCTGATTTTTGAGCTACATGTCCTAAAAATACTTCTCCTTTTTTTGCTGGTATCGATACTTTATCAATTTTTTTCGTAATCTCTTCTAAATTTATTTCATTAGCTTCTTTTAAATAAATACCTGCTCTTGTTAAACTCCAAGATTGATTGTGAACATCACTCATCCCTGTAATTAGACTTGCTCTAGCAGGCGCACAAAACATACATCCATACACATTATTAAACTTCATACCTTGGTCTGATAATTTATCTATATTTGGTGTTGTAAGATGCTTTTGTCCATAAGTTCCTAACATTCCTCTACCTAAATCATCCGCATAAATTAAAATTATATTTGGCTTTTCTTGACTATATACATTACGTGCCCAAAAACATGTAATACTTAAAATTAATATAAGATATTTTATTTCATTCATCATAAACAGGTTTAAATTGTACTTCACTCTTTTTTAATTAATTATACCTAATTTTCTTTTTAGCAAAATAAATTGGTTCTTTATAATCTTTAATTCTTTTATCAATATTTTCATCATTTTGCTAGAAATGTCTTTATAATTGTTTTGCTTAAAAACAATTTACAATCTCATGAAGATCTTTTTCTAAATAAAACAACTAAGATAATGTTTTCCCTGTTAATACCAATTCACAACGTTTGTTTATTAATACAATCCACATATTATTTGCTTCAGAAATATGAATAAATCCATCCCCATTAACACTCTTTTTATTAAATAAAAGGTCTAAATAATCTGTCTTTACCTTCAAACCTAGTGCCTGTAATAATTCTCATTAACCTTAGCATGGTTGGTGTAAAACTCACGTCACTATATTCTTTATTAATAACTTTACCTTTTTCTATTTTTTCAGGGTATCTAATCACAAAGCCTGTTTTACATGATGCTTGATATGGATTTTCTTTGTTCAATACACCATGTTCACAAAACATATCTCAATGATCTGATACAAAAACAATATGGACTGCCTAATAAATTTAGGATAAAATTTTTAAGCCACTTTTTTATTTTTAATATTTAAATATTCTTGTTCTATTTCTAAAGGAGTTTTATACTCTAAAGCAGAATGTAATCTTTTGGTGTTATACCATTTTATATAGTGATTAATTATATAATGAGCGTCAAAAAA
>CALKXS010000150.1 GCA_938003745.1 uncultured Algibacter sp. | reverse complement strand
TTTATCTCGCTCTGCCTTAAAGTGATTACGACAGGACTCCTCACTATCAAAATGGGCTGTAAAACTGAAAATATTCATCCTTATTTTTTTATCTAAAATAAGTCTTTTTTATAATTATGCCTAATTACGGATATTCAATTAAACTAATTATGATCTTGGTTTATTTATACCTCTATCATAAAGTACTATACTACCTGCAACTGCAACATTTAAACTTAATTCTGATTTAAACTTCACTAAAAAATGAGATTTTTCTATAGCTTGTTTAGATAACCCATGGTCTTCTGCTCCCAACAAATACACACAACGTCTTGGATGATGAAATGTTTCCAACGCTTCGGCAGTATCTGTAAGTTCTACACCAACTAATCGTGCCCCTTTTGGGAGGTTACTAAAAAAATCCTCAAACGTATCATAATGAAAATAAGGCATTGAATTAACTGCATCATGCGTATCACATGCTTGTTTTGCATAGCGATTGCCTATTGTAAAGATAAAGCTAGCTCCTAAGTTTTGCGCAGACCTCCATAAAACGCCTAAATTCTCTGGTGTTTTTCCATTTTGAATTCCTATTCCAAAAAATTCATTTTTAAAGTTATCATTCATAATGTATAAATGTTTAAAAACAAAAAAGCTTCACTATTTCTAGTGAAGCTTTTTGTGAGCCCTGAAGGATTCGAACCTTCTTGCTTTTCTTTAATGTTTTCACTACTTCCTGCAAAGATAATGAAATAGGTATGCCTAAAAGTGTGCCTTTTTCAGAGCTATTCCTGTATTTCCATCTTTCTTAACCAATAATTCTAAAACTATATTTGAATCTAAATTGCAAATAGCTCTATAAACTCTGAAAGGGTCTATTTCCATTTTGTTGTTATGTGGAAGTCCTTTATTCAACTGTTTCAATAAATATTCAAAATGATTTCCTTTAAACCTGTAATAAACAGCACTCAAAATATCAGCATTGAATAGCAATAAGATCCCTCTGGAAATAGATAGATTGAAAAGTATATTAAAATCTCCTTTTTCATATAGGTAAATTTCATAGCAAATACCATTTATTTTTTTCTCCCCTTTAGGTTTTAATACAAACTCATAGCTTTCATATTGCTCTCCAATTGTAAATCGGAGTAATTTAAAAAGGTTCTTTTCACTTCTAAAAATACTTTTAACTAAAAAAAGCCACCTTATAAGATGGCTTGTGGATTTATGTATTTTCATATTATCCTAAAAATTTTCACAATTATAAGTTTCTAGCCGTGATGTAAATTCACTCATTCCTTTTCCTATTTGTCCTTTATCTAAAATAAGTGCTACAACTTCTCCATTACACTTAGCAAATATTTTATACCTAAAAGATGGTGTTGGAGATGAATCTATAATTTCAGCAGATATTACGCTGCCATCATCTTTTGTAAAATCTACAGATATTGATGATGCATTTGTTACACTGAAAGTTTCTAAAATTTCTTCACTACCCATTTGTAAGTGTACTTTTATTTCTTCCAGTTCTTCTGTTGCATTTAACTCTAAAGTATATGTGGTAGTGTTTAGTACTTCATTATTACCATTGTCATCATCAGAGCAAGATGTTAATATAAAAATCGCTATTAGTATTAAATAAAATTGTTTCATAGTATATAATGTTAAGTTTAAAATTTCTTTTTTCTGATTTTATAAGTATTCCTAATTCCTGCTAAGTTTTCCATACTCTTTTGTGCTTGAATCCATTCTGCACATTGATTATAGTTTCCTATAGTTTTACTATTCTTATTTTGGTCAATTACTTCATAAAAAGCAGTTGACTTATTGTATAATCTAGCTATTACCCAGACTATAATTATTATTCCTATGATATATAACATATTTAAAAATGGTCATTAATGATAACTCAAAAGTAATAAAAATGGTCATATTTGACTACTTTAATTATTTAATTAATGGTAGATAAAGAACAAATACAGCTTGCTATTGGTGAGAGGATAAGAGATTTGAGGGAGAAAAAAGAGATTTCTCAAAAAGATTTAGCATACTCTTGTGGTTTTGATAAATCGAATATGGCTAGATTAGAAATGGGAAGAACTAACCCTACAATTTATACTTTAAAAATTATTGCTGAAAATTTAAAAGTAGATTTAACAGATTTAGTTAAAGATTTATAAAACGCTATTAATACCTATATTAAAATAATTACCGTTTTAAATTAACCTTTAAATAGTCAGTATTTACATAAGTTCACAAATACATTTATCTCAAAATAACAGTTTCATTATATAAGACTTTGCAGTAAAATTCAGATAAAATTGATTTAAACCTGTAGCAAAATATATACATAAGCAATGCTTCACCTTTATACAGTTACTACATAATCCCTTCATCATTAAAACTGTAAAATCCATCTTTAGTAATAACCAAATGGTCTAACACAGCAACATCTAAATATTTTCCTGCTTTTTTAAGTTTATTAGTCATTACTTTATCTGCTTCACTAACTTTTAGGCTACCACTAGGATGATTATGTGCTACAATTATGCCTTTTGCATTACATTTTAAAGCTACAGAGAACACCAATTTAGCATCTACATTAACACTAGAAGTTCCTCCTTTGGCTAATGGGTAAATACCTAATACTTGATTAGTGTTATTAAGTAGTAACACTTTAAATTCTTCCTGTAATTCTAAGGTGTGCTTATTCCAACAGGCTAATAGTAAATCATAAGACATTTTACTATTGGTTATTTTTAATCGTTTCTTATTATTGTTGGTGTAAGAAACTTTAATTTCTGCTATTTCCATAAGATTATTAAAATTTAAAAAGGCATCACTTTAGTAGTAATGCCTTTTATTATAGATTAATTAAGAAGCATATTGTAAAGCTCCATTTTGACTAAACTGTTCAATACTTGGTTGTAGTGTTTCAGTCTCTAATGGCGTACTTTTAGCTACAGGTTCTTTTACATCTTCTGGCACATAAGTCCATCTATGATGCATTATAACTTCTTCTCCTGTCTCTTTTACAATGTACTCATAAGGTTCACATTCTTCTTTAATAATGCTACCCTGCATTTCTGTACCAGTTAAAGCTATACAAGTTTGCTCATCAAAAGTAGAAGGGATATAAGCCTTTTTAGCAGTTGCATAAAAATTGCCTGTAGATTTTGACCTAATCAATTCTACTCCACCTTGAAGTTCAAGAACATTGAATAGTTCTCCGTTTTCTTTTTGTCTTTGTTTGTAACCAATAATTCTTACCATGTTCTTTAAATTTTTGAGTTGAAAAATACCACCAAGAAAAACAAAGCTTCTTCCATAAAAAACTACAACTATCACCTTGAGTTTTTAACTGGCTGGAAAAAATTGCTTTCTATATAAAAAGTGGTGGGGGAATCTTCATTCCTAAAGATGGGTGGGGGTGCTGTACAAGGTAATTTGAACACTCATTATCAATGAAGTAAAAATTTTACAAAAAAATATTGATATTAATAAAAATAAGCTATAATATATTTTAATTTTGTAGTTTGACCTTTTTTACTATGAACTTAAATCAACTATTAGAAAAAATAAATCTATCAAATAAAGATGGATTATTTTTCTATGGTGATTTCAAAACTGAAAACACTGATTTTCTTTCAGTTAGAGTAAAAGAAATTTTTAAAAATGAATTAAAACCTGATGCTCTTTTTTGCATAAATGAAGAACCTCTTATTTTATTTTTTGATAAGAATGAAGAAAGAGATTTAAAAACATTAGAAAGGCAAATATGGAACCTTAATCAATCTCCTGCCATTTTTGTTAATAATGGTAATCAATGGATAATAAAAAACGGATTTCGGTACCTTAATGGAAAAGAAGAAAAAACTTTAAGTACATTAAGTAACAATATTACAGACTTTGATTATTTTAAAATTATAACAGGTAGTAGTTGGGAGAAATACAAGAAAGATTTTAAACAAGAAAATAGGGTTGATAAAAAGCTGTTAGGGAATATTGAAGATACAATAACTTTCCTGACAAATAAAAAAAAGTTAAACGGTAAAGTAGCCAATTACCTTATTGGTAGAATTATCTTTGTTAGGTATCTAATTGATAGAAATGTAGAGTTAGATAAATATGGCATATCCAAAAAAGAAGATTTTTATGATATGCTATCTAATCATAAAGAAACCTATTCTTTTTTTAAAAAATTAAAACAAGATTTTAATGGGAACTTATTTCCTTTAAAATATAAGATAGGAGATGTTGAAATTAATGAAGAGGATGAAGTTAATGTAAGTCACCTTAACCTTATTGTTAGACTTTTAAAAGGAGAGGAAATCAAAACAGGACAACCATCATTATTTGATATTTATGACTTTTCTATAATACCTGTTGAGTTTATTAGTAATGTATATGAAAAGTTTATTGGTTATGATAATCAAGCAAAAAATGGAGCCTATTACACACCTCTTTTCTTGGTGGACTATATCCAAAAAGATACTGTTTCTAAATTTCTAAAAGTTAATCCAAAACAACATAATTGTAAGGTTTTAGATCCTGCCTGTGGCTCAGGTATTTTTTTGGTAGAAACTTATAGAAAAATTATCAGTCAATACTTAAAAAATAACCTTTTAGACTTTAGTGATAATAAAGATTATGAACAGTATAAAGAAACATTAAAAACATTATTAACAGATAATATTTTTGGTGTAGATAAAGATGAGAATGCAATAAGTGTTGCTATATTTTCTTTATATATTACATTATTAGACCATTTAAAACCAAAAAAAATTATTGGTTTTAAATTTCCTATTTTAGAAGAAACTAACTTTTTTGTTGCTGATTTTTTTAATATAAATCATAATTTTAATTCAATACTTTCAAAAAAACATTTTCAGTTTATTTTAGGAAATCCACCATGGAAAACAAAAGGGCATCCAAAAGAAAAACAACTTTTTGAAAAATATGCTGAAGACAGAAAAAAAACTGAAAAATCTACGTTAGAAATTGTTCATAGAGAAATCGCAGAATCTTTTTTAGCAAGAGTCTCAGATTTTAGTTTTGACGAAACTGCTTTTATTATTGTAAGTAAAATACTTTATAAGACTGAAAAAAAAGGAGTTTTCAGAAACTATTTTTTAAATAACTTTCTAATAAGAAAGGTAGTTGAACTTTCTTCTGTAAGGCATCAAGTTTTTAATTCAAATGCAGTTGCTCCTGCTACAATTTTGTTTTATAAAAAAGAAAGAAACTCTCAAAAATTAAGAAACAATACAATAGAACATATTTCTTTGAAACCTAATGTATTTTTTGAGACCTTTAAATTAATGGTTATTGAAAAATATGATATAAAAGAAATTGCGCAAAAGTTTTTTATTGATGAAGATTGGATATGGAAAGTTTTAGTATATGGTAATGTATTGGACTATTATTTCATAAAGAGATTAAAAGAGTATTTTACAATAGGTGAGGTAATATCTGACAAAGAAAGGTTTGTTTTTGGTCAAGGATTGAAGTTTAAAGATGGGAATAGAAAAGTAGATACATCTAACTTTGCTGATTTTAAATTTATAGGTTCATTAGACAAAAGAACAACTAATTATAACAATCATATAGAACCTTTTTATGTCAAACAAAACTTTAGTGATTGGGATAAAAGGCAAGTAGGTTATTTTCCTGATAATCCATTTATATTTGAACCTCCAATTTTACTAATAACAGGAGGAGTAACTAAATATTTTAGAGCATTATGTGCTGTACTATATGAGAACGCACTATTTAAAAGTTCTTTGACTGCAATAAAAGCATTATCAAAAGAAGGTTTAAATGAATTAAAAGGAATATCAGCAATACTAAATTCATCTTTCTTTTCTTACTATATGTTATCTACAGGTTCTTCATCGGGAATAGAAAGAGAAGAAATTCATGATTCTGAAAAATGGCAAATTCCTTTCACCTCCTCAAGTGAAATAGTTGATACAGTTTCTATAATTGAAGAATTATTAAAAAAATCTAATGAAAGTCTTTTAAAAGATGATTCTATCGATGTAAAAATCGAATATTATAAGCGTACTTTAGAGAATATGATAATTGAGTCATTCTCTCCATCCTTACAAGAAAAAAGTTTAATTGACTACACTAATAATATTTCAATCTCTCTTTTGTTAAAAGGAAAAGAAGGAGTTTCAAAAAGAAAAAAAATATTTAGCAAAATAAATTTTGAAGAAACCTACTTAGAGGATTATGCTAAAATATTCATATCTCATTTTGGTAAGAGATTTAACTCTGATGGTCATTATTTTGAGGTAGATGTTCTACATTCGAATCACACTATTTTAATGAAATTCAAAATAATACCTGAACCATCCGAATCTAAAAAATGTATTAATTGGAAAAACAAAGAAGATAAAGAGTTGCTTAAAAACATAGCCAGTTTAAGTTTTGAAAACCTAAGCAATTCTCTTTATATGCAGAAAGATATAAAAGGGTTTGAAAAAGACTTCTTCTATGTAGCTAAACCTAATCAGTATAAGCTTTGGCATACAGCATTAGCACATTTAGATTTATCTGAGTTTATTGATGCATTGCATAATCCTCAAAATTAAGTAATGGATAAGTCAAAATTTGTTTTTACTTATGAATATATACAAAGAGATTTGAAATTTCTTTTAAATGCTATGTATTCTTGCTATATAAAAATCATTTTTGATAAAAACTCTATTTCTCATTTGGAAAATGATATAAGAGATATTTTTATTTCAGATGAATATCTGGATAATCATAGAATAAAAGAAGAATTAGGTATTGTTGATTTTCAGTTTGATAAAGAGATTGAAACTATGAGAGGAAGAGCAGACATTAGGATATTCAATATGATAGAAAAAATGTCTGGAAAAGAAAAACCTTATTATTATATAGAATGTAAAGTTTTAGATGATACGAAACCTTCTAATGCTAAATCAAACCTTTATTCAAAATATATTAATAATGGTATCAATAGATTTATTGATGAAATATACCCTACCCATAACAAAGAAAATGCAATGATAGGGTTTTACATTAAATCTGTAAATATTAAAAAACAGTGTGAGTTTTTTTCCAACTTAAGGCCTTATAATTTTATAGACAGTTTTGATTTCTCATATGTATCAAATCATACAACAATAAATCAAAAAGAAATTACCCTTTATCATTTAATGTTGGATTTTTCTTCAAAAACAAGTAAAAAGTAAACTCATTTATATAATTCAATAAAGTTATTCAGCTACAGTTCTAAATCTATTTAAATTCAAATAGACTAAATAATGGAATTATTTCGTTTATAATGTAATGAATAACAAATTAGTACTATCTTCTTTAATCTTAATATTACCTGTATTATTTGTAGTATTAGTAAACGAATATTCAAGGCTTAATAACCCAAATAAAGGTTTTGTTAGAAAAGGGATTACTGCTATTAATCCAAGTGTAAAAACACCTGAGAACTGTAGTTGGTATTGCCACAAGGATACTGGTTACTGTAAAAAGCATCATACCCACTTACTAAAAAATTATACTTCTAAAATTGACACTTTTTATTTTGGCATCATTAAATCATTACATTCTGTAGGGAATTATGGTTTAGCCAATATTATTTTTTTAGTGATTCTATTTCCTGCATTAATCTATGTACTTTTAATAAAAAGCATCAGTATTCAAAGAAAAATTAAAGAGCTAAAGAATGGGTAGGTTGATGGATATAGTGAATTTTATTTATGCTTATTGTACAGATTTTGTAATCAATATAGCTAACATTTTAGGCTTGTCATATTATGAAGTAAATACTTTCATTTTTGTTATTCTTTACCCTTTGTTAATAATTGGTTTGATTTGCTTATTTGTAATCCAAATTTTAAGGTTGAGGTACTGGAAAAAAGAAACCCAACCTCTAAAATAGAGATTGGGAATCACTCAACTCAAAAACCAATGATAAGAACCATCATTGATAGCTTTTGAAACACTTTTAGTAAAATCAAATGCATTGACATTACGATTAAAAAAACTATCAATATAGCTGCTCTTATTGGCTGAGGTAAATAAATTGTACATATTCCAAAGGTTAATATTTCCATCTTCATTTTTACAAAACCTTTCATCTTGATAATAATCCTTAGCAATGGTAGAAATTTGACCATCATTAATAAGTAGTTGAGGTATTTCTAGTTTTTCTTCTTTAGGTAAAAATTGATACAATTTAGCTCTACCAACTAATTGAGCAAATTGCTTTTCTGAAAGTTGGGATTGGGTTAAATTTTGCAACGATTTAAAATGATGCTCCATTTTGTAAGACTGTAACAGCTCCATAATTTTAGCTTTCAATTCTGAATAGCTTGATACTTTTATTTCAGCAGAAAAACCGTCAGTAGAAATACACAAATTACAGCATACCATATTTTGGAAACCTATAAACACTTGAAACTTTTCAAATGACTTTTTACTGTACAGATTTTCTTTGTTATAGGCTCTAACTCCACCAACAATTAAGGATAACCTATTACCATTAATGGTTTCAGTAATACTTGGTATTCGGATAATAAAAGCCATTCTTTCAAAATATTGAGTTCTTTCATGGTCTAATAAGTCTTTAGCCGATTTATGTATAGCATCAGGTATTCTCCCTTTAATTTGATGGCTAATTCTAATTTCAGGTTTATTAATATTATGCCTATTAAATGTTGAGTGTAAACACTCATTTGTAATATCTATAAACTCTTGGTGTGCTATGGTTTTTTCATTGTCTTTTGCGAATACAGGAATAATACAATCTTGCTTTAAACAAGAAAGGCTAACCTCTTTTGTGTTAGCCTCTATAAAAGGATTTTGCTGAAATTGTATAGGTTCATTTGATACCTGTATTAAAGAGGAATTATTGCTATTAACTCTTTTTACTACAGGTACTTTGTTTAGGATGGGTATATCCTTAGATACTGGTATAAGTTCCATAATAATTGGTTTTAATTAGTTAGTAGAAGGTCTATGCACTCCATTTGAACTGAAATTTTGAGGTTTAATTAAACTTTCAAGTTGTTGCTTTTTGGTTCTAAATTCCTCCTGATGAGATTGCTGAAATTGAGGGTCTTGCTTGTACAGTTCCATTAGCTTGTTTACTGAAAGACATTCTTGAATCCTATCTGATATAGGTTTGTTGTTTACAGGTTCAATATTACTCCATTGTAATAGTTGTTTACCTGTAGCAGAAGATATTATAAACTCTGGTTTTCCATTAAACAAACCTGTTCTATCTTTTGATGTTTTAACTAAATGTTTGTCATTGAGGAGTTCAAAATTAACTGTCAATTCATATTCGAAGCCTTCCCTAGTAATTTCTTTAGTTCCATGCTTTACTACTTTAGTTCTACCATTAGAACCTACATCTAAAGAGTAATCTATCTTTCTCCTTGTAGTGGTGATAATATGGCAATTAGATTGCAATATTTTATCAATAAATGCCTGATGCCTTGGTGTTACTTTTGCCCAATCTTGGAATCTACCTCCTAGTTGCTCTTGTATTTGTAAACAGCCACCAGTACCAGACCACTCATGTGTAATGGAATCCAAAATACAAACTTCAATTCCTGATTTTTCACAAACCTCTATAGCTTCAATATACCTTTCAGGAGAAAAAGGAGCTTGTAAATCCAGTACATTATAATTTCCTAGATGGCTGTATAATGAAGCTGAACTGTTTTCTGTGTCAATCACTGCTATTTTAGACCAGTCATTTGTTAATCCATATGCTAATAGTAAAGCACTTGTTGTTTTTCCAAACCCACTTGGTCCAGAAATTCCTATGCGTAGTTTAACATTGCTGCGTTTACTTTGTTTTAATTTCATTTTATTACTTTTTTTAATATTAAACTGAATTGTTTCATTTATAAATGAAAAAAGGTCAGCTCATAATTTGAACTGACCTTTTTTTAAAATATCCATTTTTTGCTGTAAAGTCTTATATACTAAAACAGGAAAAAGAAGATTATTACTGGTTTTATACTAAGCAAGTACCACTTTGGTTTAACCAAGCATCTTTAATATCAAAGATTAAATTAATGTATTTTGATGTATCTAATCCTTCAAATACCTCAATTATTCTAAGGTACTTCACAACCTTTTTATTTTCAGTTTTTGTAGTTACTTCTATTTCAAACAAAAACTTTCTTAAAAAGCTATAAATTGCTTTGTCTGTTTTAAGCTTTTTCTGACCAAAAGACTTTAGAACATAATCATTATCAATGATACTATTAGTTATTGATTTAAGTTCAATTAAATGCTGATTGCTAAACTTAAACTGAGAATCAGTTTTGATTAAAATTTGCCCCTTTTTATTAGTTATAGAATATTCGTTTATAACAATATCTCTGTACCTAAATAGACTATTATATGCATTAATCAAATTCATTTCATCTTCGCTTAGGTGTTCTGAAAATTCAGAAACTTCCTTACAATGAGATATTGCTATTTGCAAATAAGCTTTTTTTGATATAGCTATATCTAAAGGCTTTTTTTTACCTAAACATTTTCCGTTTTTACAAGTGAAAAATTGTCCATCAGGAGGGAAAATGATTTTATTCAATTCAAAATTGAAATCAATTTTCTTTCTTTGAATAAATGTTATAAGTTGTTGTTCAAAATTTGAATTTCTATAAGAACCTATTTTTAAGTATTTCGGATTTTTAATTGATATATAATATAAATGACTTGAAAATAATGTATTACGTATCTTATTATAGCAAGACTTATCTGAGTTAAGAACAAAAAAGGAATCCTTATAAATTGTTTCACCGAAAAAAATATCCAATTCCGATTGAATATTATCCTCTGAAAATTTATATGTAGAAGCCTTTATGATACTTTTCAATCTACAATTTACAAACTGATTATTCCATGCTGCCCAATAAATGTAATTAGAAAGATTTTTACCATAACTATCAGAACTTTTACTTAAAATATCATCTCCTTCTAATAATACAAACCAATCAAAACTATCATATTTAAACTGCATGCCTGTATCTAAATTTTCTACAACCCCAATAGAGTCAGAAACAGAATTTTTTTGTTCTATAAATTCTCTTTTTAGGTGATTTGTTTGATAATTTAATGAGCAATAAGTCTCTTGTGATGAAATTTCATTAAAACTCAAATAACCTAATGATACTCTTTCGATGTATTTTTTAGGAATATTATTTGGCATTATCAGCTTGTCTGGTGTTGGTGTAAAAACATAAATTTTAGATTTTTTTCTTGGTCTTGCAAGTCCCTGAATCAAAGAGTTTAGCCTATCAGAAAATATCCCCAATTTATTAGAACTTGAATCTTCATAGGCAAACTTCAATGGAAGTATAACTAAAAACAAACTATTTTCTTTTTCAATACTTACACCTGTTTTAAAATTTGTACCAATATTGCAAGCATCATGATTAAATACATTTCCACTTTTACCTGTACACAAATTAATTTCTTCAAAATATTTGGTTAATAAAGTTCCAATTGAAGAATTATATATCTCAACTGCTAAGGCTTCTGAGTAACATAATATATTGACAGTTGATACATTTTTAATCTCTGATTCAATTAAATCTCTAACGAATTGGTCTTCTTTTTTAAAGGTGTATTTATTGTAAAAACATAAATTAAGGTCACTTAGTGTATCTTTTTGCTGAACCCTTTTACTTTCTAAAATTTTTAAGTTTTTTCCAGTTAAATGAGCAAATAGCTTTATTATCGATTTTGAAGATTCACTAAAAGTAGCGCTTAAAATAATTGCCTTTTTAACTACTTCTTCCCAATTAAAAAGTGTTGTAGCAAATTTTGTATTAAAACTGCGAATACTTTCATGAATTTCATCAAAAATAAACACTATTTTTTCCTGACTAATTTTAGCTTGGTTAATAAGGTATTCATAGTATGCTTTTTTTACACTACTTTGTTTATGAGATACAGTTCCTGGATTTCCAAGGATACTATTAACTGAAATTAACTGAATTGGTTTAGAGAACATAGATTCAAAAAAATCAGATTCAATATTTTGAAACTCTTTAATACCTTCTAATTCTCTATAATCAAAGCATAAATCTTCACCTATCTCTTTTTTAATTTTACTTGAATAAGCATCATTTAAACTTTTAAACGGAGTAATAATTACTATTTTGTAATTATCATCTTGCTTTAAATACCAATCAATAAACTTAATTACAGCAGTAGTCTTTCCTTGACCTACAGATGCATTAATAATAGTAGTATCATATTTTGATAAATCAATAACCTCATTTAAGTTATCAGAAATATATCCTTGTCCGTTAGGTTTTATAATAGTTTTAGCCTCATCCTCAAAATGAAATTCCTCAAAATCACTATGATTAATTTCTTTAAACTCAATTTCACTATTAAATGGTACTACTTCTGTTCTCTCCATGATAAATAAACTGTGTTGTAAAAATAATACAACACAGTTATTATTCAATTTTTTAATCGTTTCTTCAATTTTTCAATAGATTCTCCGACTTTCTTCTGAACAACTTCTCCATAACTATCCTGTGTTACACTCATCTTAGAATGCCCTAAAAGTTTAGAAACAATTTCCATAGGCACATCATTATAAAGTAATACAGTAGAAGCAAAAGTTTTTCTAGCAATATGATGAGTCAACTTTTTTTGGATGCCTAAAATATCAGCTATTTCCTTCATATAAGAATTAAACTTTTGATTAGAAATTTCAGGTAAAAGTGATTCATCTGTTTTGTATTTGTCTAAAATGATTTTGGCTTTAGGTAATAATGGAACTGAAATAATTTCATCTGTTTTTTGCCTTACCATTTTAATCCAAATGTTACCATCAAACTCTTTTACTAGATGATTAGTGTTAAGGTTTGACATCTCAGTATAAGCTAAGCCTGTATAGCAACAAAACACAAATAAATCTTTAACTTTTTGAAGCTTTTCTTGACTAAAATTATAAGTTTCTAGTAGTTTGAGTTCTTGACTTGATAAGTAAACAATCTTAGTTTTATGCTTCTTATTTTTATACAGGTTAAAAGGGTCTCTTTGCAGATAATTCTCAGCTATTGAAAACTGAATTATTTTCTTAAGTCTTTGCATACTCCTATAAATAGTAGCTTGTTTAAGTTGCTTTTCAGTTTTCCAGTAATATTCCAAATCTTTAATAAATTTCAAATCAAGCTGTTTCAGCTTAATGTCAGACTTCTTGTAATTATGTTTAATAAACTCAGCTAGCTTTCTTCTGCTTTCTATATATCTACTCCAAGACAGCTCATTAAAATCAACTCCAATTAATTTCTTGGTCTTATCATTATGTAAATCATAAGCTCCTAAAAGGGTGATTTCCTCCTTAGAATCCTCTCCTTTGAATTTTCTGTAAATATCATCTACATCAAATTCATTAGGTAAGATTTGGTGCATTAAAAAAGCCTCATTAATCTTTTGACTAATAAGGCTCAATTGAGTATTTATGTTTTTATACTTATTTGGTGGTTTAGCTACTTGTTGTGTGCTATTCCAATCATCTGGATTAATGAATAGACCTGTGGAAAATTCCTTTCTCTTTTTATTAAAAGTTAATCTACACCTAATAGGACATTTCCCTTGTTTATTCAATCTCACTTTCTGTAGTAGAAATAAGATTGTTATTTTATAATTATTCATATAGTTTAGTTTTTAGAATGGTACACCTTGAAGAAAAATGGTACACCTAATTGTATGCCTTAAAAGGCAGATAAAATATATAAAAAAGAAATACTACGAAAAGACATAAATCACCCTAAAGCCCTATAAACACTACATTCTATAAAACAAAAAATCCCCACTAAATAAATAGTGAGGATTTAAAGTGAGCCCTATAGGATTCGAACCTATGACCGCCTCCTTAGAAGGGAGGTGCTCTATCCAGCTGAGCTAAGAGCCCGTAGTTTTTATGTTTCTACGAAAACAATGTCGGGGTGGCAGGATTCGAACCTGCGGCCTCCACGTCCCAAACGTGGCGCGATAACCGGGCTACGCTACACCCCGATAAGTTATCAATAATTATTTGCGGAGAGACAGGGATTCGAACCCTGGGTAAGTGTTTCCACCTACGACGATTTAGCAAACCGCTCCTTTCGGCCACTCAGGCACCTCTCCGTTTTTGTTAATGAACTTAGCAATAAATTGCGGGTGCAAATTTAACACA
>CALKXS010000149.1 GCA_938003745.1 uncultured Algibacter sp. | reverse complement strand
GCTTTTCTACCATGTTTTTTGATTGTAATTAGGATTGATTTGATGCAAGTATATCCCAATTTTATAACACCAAACAAAAGCAATCATTACCAGTAAGATCAATTTTTCTATTCTTTTCGATATCTTGTAAATGTATTTTTTAAATATCAAAACCACTAGATGTCATGGCTTTAAAACATATTTCAATTTGCCAGCGTTGTTTGTACTCTTCTTGTGCTTTTTCGGGTTTATTGAACGATACTATAATCAAAAAATCTTGTTTCCCTTTTTTGTTATTGAGTTTACAACCTGATAAATAACAAAGTTGTCCATTGATTTTTACAATCTTATTATAATGTACGAACTCATTGGTTTTAAATCTAGTAAACAAGTGAGACGCCTTAATAACCTTGTCTTTATGGAGAAGAAATACTTTGAAATGCTCTCCCACAAATTCCCTATCTGCTACTACTGATTCAATAACTTGTTTTCCAAAAAGGCAAATAAACCTATTGATTAAATCGATGCGCTCCTCACTATTGGAGTTCCCCCTTTTATCAAGCATAGTAAATAGCAACGGGAAGGCAACTCCTTTGTAAACAATGCCTAACATAAAAATATTGATATTGGTTTGTCCAAACTTCCAATTGGTTCTGTCAATACTCAGTATGAGTTTACCTTACTTGGGAAGTAGGTTGAAAACAAGACGAGCAATAAGGTTTACATCTAAACTGTAATTAGCAATAAAGCGCTGTATGCGTCTTAAAGAGGATTCACAGCTAGATTAGGTATCAAAAGCATTAGCTAGCTTTTCAAAAGTAACCGTTTGTACTTTGCATAGGGCGATTACAAAATGTGAAATCAGTTTTAATCGCGCTAAATTTATTTTTCCTTGTAAATGAGTGTTAAGGACACGCGAGTTAATTCACTGTTTTTAGTGATAACATTGGTTTTCTTCATTAGAGAAATAAGTCAGAATTATCTATCTAATAAACTGAAAGCAAATATTTTAAACTATAAAATTAACACTTGATATATTGAAAATTGATAGGTCGTATTTTTGTCATGTACTAAGAATAATCTTGACATTTTACTACAACATTTAAAAGCAAAATTTAAGGTTAGTTGTAATGAAAATATATCACTTTACATTATAATACACTATAATGAGCAAGCCATTGATCAATTAGAAAAAGGTAAAACAATACTACTGAAACAATTAACAGAAGAAACAATTAAAATAGTCACCAAGTAAGGAGTCTACTTAGTTTTTCATGCTTTTTTCAGTCTTTTTCCGAGTGAATTTAAGGTGTAGCATTCTTGATTTGAGTAAAAAAAATGATTACGTTTGTAGGTATGTCTAAAAAACAAGATAAAGGTTTAGTTTCAGCAAAAGAAGTTGCTAAAGCAATAAATGTTGATAAATATGGGTTTATTGGAACATTTATTGGTTGGTTATTAATGAAACTTCTTAAAATATCTACCATAAACAAATTTTACAAAAGAAATAAACACTTAAAAGACGTTGAGTTTTTAGATAAAATATTAGAAGAATTTCAGATTAAATTCGAAATTCCAGAAGAAGATTTAAAACGTTTACCAAAAGACGGTGCGTATATAACAGTTTCCAATCACCCATTAGGAGGTATTGACGGCATTTTACTATTAAAATTAATGGTAGAGCAGCGTAAGGATTTTAAAATTATCGCTAATTTCTTATTGCACCGTATAGCACCAATGAAGCCTTACATTATGCCTGTTAATCCGTTTGAGAATAGGAAAGATGTTAAATCGAGTATAGCAGGTTTTAAAAACGCCATTTTACATATACGCAACGGGCATCCATTAGGTTTATTCCCTGCGGGAGAAGTTTCTACATATAGAGATGGAAAATTAGTGGTTGATAAACCTTGGGAAGATGCAGCAATGAAACTAGTGCAGAAAGCAAAAGTTCCTGTTGTACCTATTTATTTTCATGCAAAAAACAGTAAATTATTTTATAAGCTATCAAAAATTAGTGACACGTTTAGAACTGCAAAATTACCTTCGGAAGTTTTAACTCAAAAACGTCGTGTTATAAAAGTTAGAATAGGAAAATCTATTTCTGTTAAAGACCAACAAGAACATACAAAGCTTAAAGATTTCTCAGAGTTTTTAAGACGAAAAACCTATATGTTATCTAATTCTTTTGAAGAAAAAGGTAAAATATTAGAGAACATATCGTCAACTTTAAAAGTTCCAAGAACACCGAAAAAGATTGTAACATCTACAGGATCTGATGTGATGATTAGTGAAGTTGAAACTTTAAGGGAAGATGACCATCGTTTACTAAAAAGTAAAAATTACGAGGTATATTTAGCACCTGCTCAAAACATTCCAAATATTTTAAGAGAAATTGGCAGACTTCGTGAAATAACCTTTAGAGAAGTTGGAGAAGGAACAAACGAGGCTATTGATCTTGATACCTTTGATAGATATTACTACCATATGTTTTTATGGGATTCTGAAAAAAACATTCTAGCTGGAGCTTATAGAATGGGATTAGGTTCCAAAATTTTTGAGAGCCATGGTATAGATGGTTTCTACCTTCAAGATTTATTTCGTTTTGAACCTGAACTCTATAAAATGATGAGCCAGTCTATTGAGTTAGGTCGTGCTTTCATTATTAAAGAATACCAACAAAAACCGATGCCTTTATTTTTATTATGGAAAGGTATTGTACACACTACATTGAGACACCCAGAGCATAAGTTTTTAATTGGAGGTGTTAGTATAAGTAATCAGTTTTCAAACTTCTCAAAATCGTTGATGATAGAGTTTATGAAATCACATTACTACGATCCTTATATTGCTCAATACGTACATCCTAAAAAGGAATTTAAAGTAAAGCTAAAAGATACAGATAAAGACTTTGTTTTTGATGCTACTGAAGCCGATTTAAATAAATTTGACAAGATTATTGACGAAATAGAGCCAGGTGCTTTACGCTTATCTGTTCTACTTAAAAAGTATATAAAACAAAACGCTAGATTGGTTGCTTTTAATGTAGACCCGTTATTTAATAACGCAGTTGATGGATTAATGTATATCAAAATTGAAGACTTACCAGAAAGTACCGTTCGTCCTGTTATGGAAGAATTTCAAGCAGAATTAGAACGGAAATTCACAAATACTACTGGTGAATAAAAACAAAAGGCAGCTTAAAATAATTAAGTTGTCTTTTATTTTTATAAATTATATCTATTACCTTAAACTAGAAAACACATACTTCATTTCGGTTGCTATTTGCAAGCTTCTATTAAAATAAGTTTCAGTTTGAAGTGGTGTACCGTCAGATTTTTTAGGATCTTCGTAAGTCACTGCTATACGTTTATCACAACCCAAAACCATTGGACAACCTTTATCCGCAGAAGAGCAGGTCATAATTGCTGCAAACTTTGAAGCCGGATTAAAATCATCTCCAAATTGTTTTGAAAACGCAATTACCGAAGGTTCATTTTCAGCAAACTTTATACTGTAAACAGGATTACCATTTTTAGATAATTTTAAAATTTGAAACCCTTGATTTATTAATGTTTCTCCAACTTTAGCGAACATTGCTGTTGCTTCTGTGCCTCCAGAATAACAAGACACATTACTAATATTATAATATGCAGCCATAGTTTGCGCCCAAATTTGAGATAAATGACTACGTCGTGAATTATGTGTACAAATAAAATTTAACCGAATAGAACTATTGGTTTCAATCTTATTTTTTAAATAATCTATCAAAGGATTAAGCACAACTTTCCTTTCTTCAGAAACCTCGTTTATTTCTAATGACTGTATAGTATTAGAAATTTTTTCAAACAATATCATAGTATTTTTTTAATTTATATTCAAACTTATTCTCTCAAGTAATTGATTGTCAAACCACTCACCATTTAATTTTCCAATTTTTTCACGAATACCAACAGTTTTAAAATCACATTTTAAATGTAACTTAATACTTGCCGTATTCTCAGTGAAAATATTAGTCTGCAAGGTCCAAAAACCATTTATATCACTAATCTCAATTAGGTGTTTTAACAAAATTCCTCCTATTTGTTTTCCTCTAAAATTTTTGGAAACATAAACACTTACTTCAGCTACTCCCTTATACACTTTCCGTTTTGAGGTTTTTGACAATACTGCAAAACCAACAACTTGATTATTAATAACTGCTGCTAAACTGCATTCTGAAATGTACTTGGCATTTCAAAACTCCCAAGAGAAGGACATTCTCAGTTTCAAATGTTGCTATACCCGTTTCTAAACCTTCTTTATAGATTCTTGAAATGGCAATTCAGTCTTACTTTTTAAATAATCTAACAACAGTTTCCATCTGGTGTACAACATGGCTCATTTGAAGAACCAGAAATTACCTCTATATTTTCAGGAACACCACAAAGCTCTTTTGCTTTACAGTCTGTTTTAGCAATCGCTAATTTAAACACTACATTGTTATTATGTATTTCAAAATCGTTAACAAATAACTGAGCTGTATGAAAAGCAGCATTACTATACTCTATTTTAACTTCAGCATCTAAAACGTAAGGCTTCATTGTTCCTACTTTTTTCAAAATGGAAAGAGCTTTAAAAACGGACATGAATTCTGTTTTACCTATTTCTTCTGGACTCTCCCATAACTGAACTATAGTTTCTTTCCATGCATCAGTTTGCCCTCCGCAATCTACAGAATCTACAGTTATATGTTTTACTTCTGTAATATGATAATTAGCTCCTACCAATAAATTTGGAGCATATTCAAACAATAAAGACTTGTCTTTGTGTTGTTCTAAAACGTTAAAAAATTCTTGTGTTTTCATAATTAAATATTTTAAATGTTATTAGGCTAGCAACAATTAGACTTTGTTGTATTAAAAAAAGCATTTAATTGTTGTTGAATTACCGTCCAACGCTCTACATTAATACAGTAGCACATTTTTTTACCTTCAACCTCACCATTAAGTAACCCTATACTTTTTAACTCTTTTAAGTGTTGTGAAATAGTAGCCTGAGCTAATCCAATTTCTTCAACTAGATCATTACATATACAGGTATTCTGTTTGCTTATATATTGTAATATAGCTACTCTTGCAGGGTGACCAAGTACTTTAAAAAATTGAGCTAGATCATTTTGTTGCTCTGTAAATATTTGTGTTTTTGTAATCCCCATTATATTATTTTCATATTGCAATATTACGATTATAATTTAAGTTAAAAAAACCAAACATGAAATATTTGGCTTTTTATACTATTGATAACGAAATTAAAACCAAGGCTTTTTTCCAGCTTGGTAAGTATTATAAAATTCTTTATCAGATTTAGTTAAATAGATAATACCTTCAACTAAACCAACTACAGAAACAATCATGGTAGGTATTCCACATAAAAACCATCCAAGAACGCCAACTACTGCCATAATGATGCCCTCTTTTTGATAACCTAAAATAAATTTATGAACTCCAAGCCATCCTAACAAAATTGCAAGTAGACCAACTAAAACTTTCTTGTTTTCACTCGATGCGCTATTAAAAGCTTCTTTAGCGCTATCTGCAAATTCTTTTGCTACTTCTTTAGCATCATCTGCAAGCTCTCCTGCTTTATCTGCTACTTTTTTAGCACCTTCTTTAGCATCTCCTATGATATCATCTAGATCGTCACTTAATTTTTTTTCGTCAGACATTGTATTAAATATTATATGGTTAAAATATAAAATTAATGAAAATTAAATTTACTACTACTTATATGTATCTTAAATTGCTTTATAGTTACAAATACAATAGTATTTCTATATGCTCTAACTAAATAACATGCTAATACCTCCAATTGCTGTAACCACAAAAACAAAGTATCTATAATTAACGTTTGATATAAGCTTAACGACATAGGCTCCAACAAAAAAACCAATAACAACACCTGGTATTAAAACAGAATTCAAAGCCAAAGTTTCCACCCTTACCGTTTTCCAAACAAAAATATGAAATGGCAACTTGAAAACATTTATGATAAAAAACAACCATGCAGCTGTACCTATAAATTCATTTTTAGGAAACCGAATGGCTAAAAAGTAAACATTAGAAATTGGTCCTGCCAAATTCCCAATCATTGTAGCAAAACCTGTTAATAAGCCTGTAGTTCCTGTAAACATTTTACTGTTTGGTATTGAAACAGACTTTCGCTTTTCAAAATAAACCATAATGAATACAGACACAATAATTATTATAGCCATAAGCTTTTTAAAAACATACTCAGAAACATCATTACCAATCCAAACGCCGGCTAAAACACCAGCAATAACATATGGCAATAGTTTAAAAATATATTTCCATTGTGCATGCCTATTATAATAAATAACTGAAATAATATCTGCAAAAATAAGCATAGGTAATAAGATACCTGTAGAGGCTTTTTCTCCAAACACAAAGGCTAATATTATAACAATGATAATACCAATACCCTTAAGACCAGATTTAGTTACTCCTAATAGAAAACCGGCTAAACAAATTGAAATCCATTGAAGTACTGATAAATTATAAGATTGAAGAATTTCTAGATAGGACAATAGAGATTATTTAAAATATTAAAAAGTAAATTTATAAAAAAGCGGCATCTACAGGCTCCCAAAGTTCAATTTTATTACCATCGTTATCTAAAATCCAATCAAATTTACCATATTCATATTCTTCAATTTCTCCAACAATGGTAACACCTTCTTCTTTTAAAATTTTAAGTAATTTGTGTAAATTCTCTACACGATAATTAAACATATGCTCTTTCTTTGAAGGCTCAAAATATTTAGTTTCTTCTGGAAAAGGACTCCATTGCGTAGAACATTTATTTCCGTTTTCATCTTTCCACCAAAAGGTACACCCATAATCATCAGTATTAAAACCTAAATGTTCTTTATACCAATCTTTAGTTGCTTTTGGATTTTTAGTTTTAAAAGATAAACCTCCTATATATACCTGTTACACGCTTTTTCATTTTTTTGATGCCTTAATACTTGTTTCATAAATATCAATCCACTCGTCTGTACTTATTTTAGGCGTTAATTCTCCAATAAGTCCAAATGGAATATCTTCCATTTTCTTAAAACGAATACAACTTTTTCCCATATGTATCTTATACTTACAACGCTTTTTATGCTCTAAGATAAACCAATCCATTAATTCTTTTTTAGCATAAAGTGCCGTACTATATACAGCAATAAAGTTTTTTTGAGAAGCCAAATTCATGAATGGCAATGGTAATTTAGTATTACAATGATAGCCATTTGGATATAATGAATGCGGAACAACATAACCCAATATCCCGTAATTTACAGCTTCTTCCATACCTTCTGGAAGATTATCTAAAATTTACTACCTAAGTTGCTGAATAGGGCCTTTTCTATCTTCTGGCAACTCATTAATATATTGTTGTGGAGATTCTGCTTTTGATTGCATAACGACTTTATTTTGATTTTATATAAAGTTAGCAAAAATTCGTCTTAATTTTATCTACAATAGTTTGTGCTAATTTTTCTTTACTTTCAACGGTCCAACCACCTACGTGTGGTGTTAGTAAAACGTTTTCTGAATCTATTAAATATTGAAACGCTTCTGGCATCTCGACAGCTCTCGATGTGACATCTCCTTTAAACAGATTTTCAAACGAAGCTTTTTCGTATTCTAAAACATCAAGTCCGGCACCTAAAATTTTTCCTGATTTTAATGCTTTAACCAAATCTGCAGTGACAACACTTTTACCTCGTGCTGTATTTATTAACCAAAATGATTTTTTAAACTGATTTATAAATTGACTGTTTACCATTTTTAAAGTTAATGGCGTTTGCGGTGTATGTAAACTTACTACATCTACTTTTTCTTGAAACTCCGATAAGCTTACTTGTTTTGCATTAGCATCTCCTACATTTTCTTTTATGTCATAACAAAGTACTTCGCAATCAAACCCACGTAGTTTTTTTGCAAAGGCTTTCCCCATGTTGCCATAGCCTGTTAAACCAACAGTTCTTCCATCTAACTCTATACCTCTATTGTCTTCGCGCAGCCATTTACCAGATCTTACCTGCGTATCTGCTCTATTTAATTTATTAAATAAAGAAAGTAACATGCCTAAACTATGTTCTCCTACTGCATTTCTGTTTCCTTCTGGTGCTGCAATTAAGGTTATTCCTTTACTTTCGGCATAATCACAATCTATATTTTCTAGTCCTGCACCTACTCTCCCAATAAATTTTAGATTTTTTGCTGCGTCTAAAAATTGTTTATCTATTGAGAAACGGCTTCTAATAATAAAACCATCATACTCGTGTATTTTAGCCTCAATGGCCTCTTTTGAAGATGTATAATCTTCATGATTTGAGAAACCTAAATTGTTTAATTGATTTATTAGTAACTCATGATTACTATCTAAGTGAAGAATTTTCATTTTATAACAGGTAATGTAATTTAAATTTTAAGATAACTTATTTGTGTTTTTTCATGTTTAAATTCTCCCATATAGGCAGGTTAATTTTTCAAAAAGTAAAACATGTACCTCTTCATCGTTTTTTGTATATGGATTATGTTCAACGTCTTTAGGAACAACAATAATCTCTCCTGCATTTACAACTTCGGTTCTATCTCTAAATTGCATATATAATGTTCCTTTACTGCTTGAAACAATTCATCTTCGTCTTCATGAGCATGTCATACAAATTTGCCTTTTAGCTTTGCAAGTATAACTTGCATATTATCTACGACTACTATTTGGTGTGGATACCAATTTTTAGAAAACTTCTCTTTAATATTTAGTACGCTCATATTGTAAATTTACGAAGATTTGCGTTAGGGATAGAACGGTTTGTTTGAACTCCTCGCAAAGAGCGAATAGTGAAATATTTATATTCATGAGTTCAATAACTTAAAACAAAAACTAACAAATAAAGCCAGCCCATTGTGGTAACACCCATAAGCTATATACCAAGAATCATTTTTGCTATCCAGAAATAGATAAGGATTCCGAAAATATCATTACTTGTTGTAATAAACGGACCGGTTGCAATAGCTGGATCAATACCCCGTTTATTCAAAAATAACGGCACAAATGTGCCTATTAACCCTGCAACTATAATTACTACTACTAACGATACCGATATGGCTAATGCCGTGGTAGCACTACCTTTGGTAATCCAAACAAAAAGAAATAGAAATAATGCTAAAATAACACCGTTAAGTGCTGCTAATAACATTTCCTTTATTAATCTACTATTTACGCTTCCCTTTACATCGTCGTTTGCTAAACCTTGTACAATTATAGCGCTAGATTGTACACCTACATTTCCTGCCATAGCTGCTATTAATGGGGTAAAAAAGAAAAGCACTGCGTATTTTTCAAAAACATTATGAAATCCTTCCATAATTAAAAAGGCTCCAATACCCCCAACCAAACCTAAAAATAACCAAGGTAAACGGGCACGTGTTAATTCTAGAATACTATCATCTGAATCTACATCTTGGGTAATACCTGCAGCTAATTGATAATCTTTATCTGCTTCTTCTTTTAAAACATCAACAATATCATCAATAGTAATTCTTCCTAATAATGTTTGATTTTCGTCTACTACAGGAATAGCTTCTAAATCGTATTTTGACATAATTTTCGCAACCTCTTCTACATCTTCATTAACATCAACATAATCTACATTTGATATATATATGTCTGCAATTTTTTGCTCGTTTTTTGCAACAATAAGATCTTTTAAAGATAGACGACCTACTAATTTACCTTGCTTGTTTACAACGTAAACTGAGTGTACACGAGTTACTTCTTCTGCTTGACCTCTAATACGACGTAGGCAACCTGCAACCGTCCATGTATCATAAACCTTTACAAGTTCTTTGGCCATAAGTCCACCAGCGGTATCTTCATCATAAGCTAGAAGTTCTTTAATTTCTTCCTTATGCTCTTCGTCTTCTATTTTAGATATTACCTCTTCTTGACGATCTTCAGGTAATTCTGCAATAATATCTGCCGCATCATCGGTATCTAATTCTTCAATTTCTTCGGCAATTTCTTTTGCCGATAGCTTTTGTAAAACCTTCTCTCTATTGTCTTCATCAAGTTCTTTTAAGATGTCTGCTGTGGTTTCAGAATCTATAAGCTTAATGATATAAACGGCTTGCTCTAGGTTTAATTCATCTAGAATTTCTGCAATATCTGCATAATGGAAATCATCTAAAAGTGTATGAAGTTCTTTATCACTTTTAGATTTAATTAAATGTTCTACCTGATTTATTAAATCATCGGTTAACTCAAATTGTATGTTTTCTGTTTCTTCAGACAAATTGAAATTATTTTACATATTATTTTCGTCATTTTCTATTAACTGTGTCAGCTCAATAAACTGCTGCATATTTAATTGCTCTGGGCGTTTGCCAAAGATACTATCTTCTCTTAAACTATCGCTTAGATTGAATGTTTTTAAACTGTTACGAATTGTTTTTCTACGTTGTTGAAATGCTGCTTTCACTACTCTGAAAAACAGTTTCTCATCACAAGGTAACGTATAATTTTCTTTTCTAGTAAGTCTTAATACTCCAGAATCTACCTTTGGTGGCGGATTGAAAACATTTGGCGGTACGGTAAACAAATATTCGGCATCATAAAACGCTTGCGTTAATACTGATAAAATACCATAAACCTTACTACCTTCTTTTGAGCAAATACGTTTTGCTACTTCTTTTTGAAACATTCCAGAAAATTCTGGAATTTGATCACGCATTTCTAAAGTTTTAAAAACAATTTGCGTTGAAATATTATATGGAAAGTTTCCTATAATTGCAAAAGGTTCACCTTTAAATACTTCATTTAAATCATACTTTAAGAAATCTTTTTCAATAATTCTTGGTGCTAGATTTAAATAATTGGCTTGCAGATACTCTACCGATTCTGTATCAATCTCGATAACGTGTGTTGTTACCTTTTTTTTAAGTAAATATTTAGTTAACACGCCCATTCCTGGGCCAATTTCTAATATAGCATTATAATTTTTTAGAGTTAGAGCGTCTGCAATATCTTGTGCAATGCCTTCATCATTTAAAAAATGCTGACCTAAAAATTTCTTTGCTTTTACTTGATGCTGATTAGAGTTATTTGCCACGAATTATTGGTATTTATAAGGTCTTGCGAAGATATAAAACTTAAACCCGATATATCTGATTTTTAAAGAGATTCCTATTTTGCAGGAATTAACTATTTAAAGCTTACTGTATACACATCTATTATTTGAAGTTCTGTTCTAAAAGCTAGCATCTTGTCTGCAAATTTTTTCAAACCTTCAGCTCTTAATCTATCAGCATCTTCTTTATAATATGCATCTAAAGCTTCACGAGAATACGATGTGTATTGTACAGAATACGTAATACCTCCCATATCTTCTTCAACTAAAACTTCAGACAACGTTGCTTTTTCAAATTTTCCAGTTCCTAACACTTTCGGAATATGTTCTTTAATCCATATTAACCATTCATCATGGATAGATTCTTCTATGTTTGCGGTTACGTTGTATATGTACTTTTGATTTTTAGTCATTGTGTATTAAATTTTATTGTGCAAGATTAATCAATTTATAGCATCACCTCGTAAAACTCTATATTTCTTTCTAGCTTCAACAAAATAAATACTATCGGCATGATTAAAAATTATTTTCTCGTATAATTCTTTAGCTTTCTCTGGCAAACTTAAATGATTTTCGAAAATATTAGCTAATGCATAATAAGCATCATCTACCAAAATGCCTTCTCTATAGTTTGCTATAATAGATTCGTAATTTACTTTTGCTTTTTCAAACTGAAATTTATCTTCAAATAATTGAGCTTGCTTAAGTAATGCTTGTGGTATTATAGGCTCTGTTTTATGATTTTCTATTATTTTATTTAAAAGTAAAATAGCTTCATCATTTCTATTTTGGAATGTCAACAAATCTGCCTTTGCATATAGTTTTAATGCCGTTTGAAGTGAATCCTCATATTTATTATCAGAAATCAGTAATTTTAAATCTAACGCATCATTTGCCATTAATTGTGATGTTGAAGATTTTAAAATTTTAAGCTGAGATTCTGCCCATTTAAAATCACCTTTATAATAACTTGCTTTGGCTACTTTAAAACGAGCTTCTTGAGAAATAGTGCTGTTTTTTAAATTGCGCTGAATCTGGCTATAATAAATTAAAGCTTGATTAAATTTTTCTTGTAGAACCAAAATATCTCCCAACTCCAATTTAACCTCTGCCAATTGTAATTGCGTTAATGGTAATTTCAAGGCTTTCTCTAAAAAACTAGTAGCTTCTTTTGTGTTGTTTTTATAAAAGGCTAAAAAATGTCCGTAAGCAATTTGTAGCTTTAAAGTTTGAGAAAAGGTTCCGTGCTCTTCAAACAATGCCAAATACCTACTATCTATAGCTTCGTATATATCTTTATTGTTATCAGCCGTTTTTGTTTCTAATTGCAGTGAATTATATTGTGCGTTTAATAACGTTTCAGGTTCTTGGGCTGTTTCAATAAGATACGTATAAATAGTTTTTGCTACATCTATTTGATTCTCTGATGAAGCTATTGACGCTAGTTCTTCAATTCTATTTAAACTTTCTGGTTGTCTATTATAAATGGCTTTTTCTTGAGTAAAGGCTTTTTTAAAATCTTTTTGCTGAACAAACATCCAACTTAACAAATCATTCCATAAAACATTAGGCTCTTGCTGAAGTTTTTTTAGTAGAATTTTACGAAATAAAATATTATTCTCGTTTAAGCTATTTTCACTTATAAAATCATTTATAGCCCTTTTTATATTATTTAATGACGCTACATTATGCTGTACAAAGTCAATATAACTTGTAAACATCTTTTCAATATCACCTTGCTCTCCATAAATTTGTGCCAATTGCAACTTAAAATTAAGTCTTGGGTTTATATCCATGGCTTTTTCGTAAACCGCAATAGTCTCGTTTAAAAGACTATGACTTTGAAAAGCTCTTGCTATTGAAAATGCGCTATTAACATTATCATCTAAACTAGCTATAGCCTTGTTATAATGCTCGGTAGCTTTTTCTAACTCATTTTTTAATTGATAATTATATCCTAATTCTACTAAAAAAGCTGGATATTTTACACGATTTAATAAGTCTAATAAAAATGTTTCTACCTCCGTATATTGCTCTAATTCTTGATGAGTACTTATTATTTGATCAATATAGGTTACATTAGAAGGCGACTTTGAATAAAGCTTTTTATATTCATATAATGCCTTTTCAAAATTTCCTTTTTTATAATAATCTTTTGCTAACATATCATCTTGTGAAAAGCTATTAGTACAAAAGAACAAACCTAAAATAAAGAGGATTCTCATACTGTAAATATAGCAAATGCTATTTTTACTTTGCACAAATAAGAATATAAAAAAGTGCCCGAAAAAAACGACAATTAAAGTTGATTTTGGGACAAGTCTATCTATGCTATTACAACATCTTATTTGTTTACAATAGCGGCAGCCTTATTTTCTGACTTTATTAATTGAAAACCAGAAGATAAGACCTTACTAGCGAAAAAATCTAATGTAATAACCAAAACTATGCGCTTAAGATTTTTCAATGGGTTAGGTAGATTAAATAGGTTTAGTCTTGCTAACTTCATGAATATCTTTTAAGCCACAAAAAAACGATATCTTTCCGTTTAAAAACAGGAAATACGAGCGCTTAGTCGATTTTAACTAATTGATCACCTTGTTGTTGTAAGATTAAAATTCTCTTAAAGAGTTTCTAGTTTATGATCTTAAACCCTGTATAAGGCTGTAAAACTTCTGGTATAACAATACCTTCTTCAGTTTGATAATTCTCTAAGATTCCAGCTAAAACTCTAGGTAATGCTAAAGAACTTCCATTAAGCGTATGGGCTAATTCATTTTTACCTTTAGCATTCTTAAAACGAAGTTTTAAACGATTTGCTTGAAAAGTTTCAAAATTAGAAATAGAAGATACTTCTAGCCAACGGTCTTGTGCTGTAGAAAACACTTCAAAATCATAAGTTATGGCAGCTGCAAAAGAGGTGTCTCCTCCGCATAAACGTAATATTTTATATGGTAGTTTCAATTCTTGTAAAATACCTTTTACGTGATCTACCATTCCTACTAATGCATCATAAGATTTCCTAGGATGTTCAACTCTTATAATTTCAACTTTATCAAATTGATGCAATCTATTTAAACCTCTAACATGAGCTCCATAACTTCCTGCTTCTCGACGAAAACATGGTGTATAACCAGTTATAGCAATTGGTAATTCTGATTCACTTAATACAACGTCTCTAAAAATATTTGTTCCTGGTACCTCTGCAGTGGGAATTAAATATAAATTATCTTCTCCAACATGATACATTTGTCCTTCTTTATCTGGCAATTGACCTGTACCTATACCTGAAGCCTCATTTATTAAATGTGGCAATTGATATTCTGTATAACCTGTATCTATATTTTTATCAAGAAAATAAGCAATTAATGCACGTTGTAGTCGTGCACCCTTACCTTTATAAACAGGAAATCCTGCTCCTGTAATTTTATTACCAAGCTCAAAATCTATAATATCATATTTCTTTGCCAATTCCCAATGTGGTAAAGCACCGTCATATAATTTGGGGATATCACCTTCTCTAAACGTTTCTTCGTTATCGGCTTCTGTTGTACCAGCTGGAACTATTTCATGAGGTACATTTGGTATTTTAAAAAGCAACTCTTTTAAAGCTTCAACTTTAGCTGTTAAAGTTTCACTAAGTTCTTTTGAAAGCTCTTTTAATTGACTTGTTTTTTCTTTTAAAAGATTTGCCTTTTGTGCTTCACCAGACTTATATAAATTTCCTATTTCTTTAGAAAGGGCGTTAGATTCTGCTAATGTATTATCTAAATTTGTTTGAATGCGTTTTCTATCTTCATCAAACGAAATCACATCATTAATCATAGCTGTAGCGTCAATATTCTTTTTCGCTAATCGAGCAATAACTAAATCTTTGTTTTCTTTAATAAAAGGAAGCTGTAACATAAGTGAAAAAATTTAAGGCACAAATTTAATGAATTGAAAAGAGAGTAAAGCACTATTTTAAAGGAATTACTTCTCCTTTTTTTCTGATTTATTACCTCTTTAGTTTTTTGACGTTTAGTCTTTTTTAGAAGGTAAAATCCAATCTGAATGTTTAAAAATATCCCATTCAACATTAGCTATATCAACTTCCGGATCTATTAATACTTTATACGGTTTTCCATTTACTTTGACGCGACAATCTACAAACACTGAAATATCTTGACCGTTTTCATTAAACTTCTGTTTTAATCTTTGAGCAAACTGCCATATTACATCTGGTTTTGTAGCAACCAAACGCTGTTGCTTTTTGCTTAGATAGTCTGATAGTTTTATTGGGAAAGCCTTACCCGTACTCTTGTCTACGACTTTATACTTTGCAACACCATATTTAGACCTAAGCATCATTCGCCATGATAAGCGGTGCCCTTCTTCTGTCCATAATACATCATCTTTAATAAAATGATGTCTTAGCGGTAATCCAATCTGAAAAATAAAGTACACACCAAATAAAACCAAAAGCGGCATTTTATAACTTGGTACTTTTACCTCATCTTTATTATAAAACGTTTTCTTCTTTAAAAATAACTTCTGAATAATTTTTGGCTCAAAAAAGAACAAGGCAAAAGCAAGTGACAAATAAGGGAATATACCTACTTGAAAAACAAAAGAATTAAAAAGATGAAAAAAGATAGATGCTGCAAAAGCCAATTTTCTTGTTGCTTTAAACAACAATAATGGAATTATTAATCCATCAAACAATATCCCGCCATATGCTAAAAAATAATGCATTATTTTTTGCTGAAGCAATTCTCCAACTACATAATAGTCTTTTTTACCTCGCATAAGCAATTCCATTACAGATGTATCTAACCAATCTGGGTATAACTTGGCAATAGAACCATAAGTATAGACTATAAACATTTGTAACACAAACACCCATTTACACCATTGTGGCATAGAAATACTTTCTATAGATGGATTCAATTTAGCATCAATAGATAAATATCTATTTGCTGGCAAAAAAGCCATTATAGCACTTAATAATATTAATAAATAATAATGATTATTATATGATGCTTTTTGCATAAAATATGTTCCAGCCCAAAAGACTGTAAACCCTATAATACCAACACGGTATTTATACCCGAACATAACTAAGAGTGCAAAACCACCCATAACTATGTAATACCCATACATCCCATTTCCTGAGAGTGGTTGCAACCAATCTAAACCAATAAAATTAAATGTAAACTCTGGTTCGACTAATGTTTTTTTAACCCACCCAGTAAAAATAGCGCCTACGGATTCTAAAAAACAGAGCAACCCAAAAATGATACGAAAAACAACTAATGAAGAATTATCAATATGTTTAAACAACCATTTATTTAGCATCGCTATTATGTGTTAAAAATTCTAACGCTGTGTTTTTATCTTTTTTCAATTGATTTTTTAAAGCTTCAACAGATCCAAATTTTTGTTCATCTCTTATTCTTGACAACAAATTTACTTGAATGTTTTGTCCGTAAATATCTTTATTAAAATCGAAAAAATGAACTTCAATACTTTCTTTATCACCATTAACCGTAGGATTAACACCAATATTCATCATGCCATGTACAATATGATCATCAATTTTTGAACTTACAACAAAAGAACCTTGCTTAGGGATTAACTTATAATCTTCTTCTATTCGAATATTTGCAGTTGGAAAATTAATTTGCCTACCCAATTCTCTTCCTTTTATAACGGTACCAGACAGCATAAAATTATAACCTAAATAAGCATTAGCTTTTTTTATATCTCCATTTTTTAAAGCCTCTCTAACTTTTGTAGAACTTACCGAAACATCATTTACATCTTGAGCCGAAATTTCTTCAACATCAAACTCATATTTTTCACCAAATCTTTTAAGATCTTGTATATCTGCATTTCTATTGCGTCCAAATCTATGATCATAACCAATAATAACTTTTTTAGCTCGTAGTTTATCAACTAAAATAGTTTTAACAAAATCTTCTGCAGATAGACGAGAGAACTCTAAGGAAAAGCCTTTAATTATTAGATAATCTAAACCTAAATCTTTTAAAATTTGACTTCGCTCCTCAATTGTATTTAAAAGCTTAATATTAGCATCTTTTTGCAACACCATTCTTGGGTGCGGAAAAAATGTTAAAATAACTGATGTTAAATCGTTTAAATGACTCGATTCTATTAATTGTCTTACAATTTTTTGATGACCAATATGCACACCATCAAACGTACCTATAGTTACTACAGATGACTTAATAGCTTTATAAGATTCAATGTTTTTAATCTTACTCATAGAAAACTTTAAATTGCTTCTTTAATTTAAAAAAGTTAGATTTGTTAGATAAGTTAATGATATTGTCCTAAATATTTTTTTTATGAAAGCAAAACTACATTATGTTTTATCAACAACCATGGTTTTATTTGCCTTTTCGGTTTTTGGACAACAGAATTTATTCACTAAAACTACATCTCAAAATATAACACGAAAAAAAAACAACAGTAAACTTAATGAAACTAACCAAATTAAGATCTACAATTTTAACTATAACGATTTAAATAATGCTTTATCTAAGACTTCTAATAAATCTTCTACCTCAAAAAACTCAGATTTAATAATTAGCTTCCCAAATGAAAATGATGAATTTGAAAACTATCATATAAGAGAAGCATCAGTTATGCACCCTGACATACAAGCCAAATACCCCGAAATAAGATCTTATGTTGGCTATAGTGTAAATTCATCTTCAAATATTAGACTTAGTCTATCTCCTTACAAAGGTTTAAATGCTGTTATTTTAGGAAAAGAAAAAACAACAATTATTCAACCTACATCTAAAAATATTAATCAGATAAGTGTTCAAACAAAATCTGACCTTTTAAAAGGAGATACATTTAAATGTAATGCTTTAAAAGATAAACTATTTAAAAAGGTCTTAGAAACAAGCGGTATAAAAAATGCTGACGATAGTAATAATAGAAAATATAGACTAGCATTATCTGTCACCAACGAATATGCTATTATAAACGGAAATACACTAGCATCAGTAAACGCAGCTTTGGTAGCAACCTTAACTAATATTAATTCTGTTTTTGAAAACGACCTTAATATTACATTAGAACTAATTGCAACAAATGACAATATCATATATTTAGGTTCTACAACAGATCCATACTCGACCTTAGCAAATTACAATACCGAATTAGCAAGTAATTTAGACACTATTATTCTAGAGGCAAATTATGATATTGGACATTTATTGGGTGGTATAGATGATAGCTCTGGTGATCCAACTGGAGATGCTGGATGCATAGGTTGTGTTTGTAACAACGGAGGGTCTGCTTTTACCGAAGATCATAAAGGTTCTGCTTTCACTACAGGTACAAATCCTAATGGTTTTAATTTTGACATAGATTTTGTCGCTCATGAAATAGGGCATCAATTTGGAGCTAATCACACTTGGACCCATGATGGAAATGAGGGTAATGACACACAAATGGAACCAGCAAGTGGATCTACTATCATGGGTTATGCAGGAATTACTGAAGCTAATGTTCAACCTCATAGCTCTCCATATTTCCATGCTATATCTATTGAACAAATTACAACATACATCAAAGGGACATCCTGCGCTACAATAACAAACACAGGAAACACAACACCAATAGTAAGTGCTGGTGCAGATTTAACCTTACCTATAGGAACACCTTTTAAACTCGTAGGCACAGGAAATGATGCAGACGGAGATATCATTACTTTTTGCTGGGAACAAATAAATGAAAACAATGCTGCAACAATATACCCAGACCCTAATTCTGGAGCATCTAACTCTGTACTTTATAGATCTTTCCCTCCCTCCACAAATAACACAAGAATTTTCCCAAATCTTTCAGATTTAAGATATGGTGTAAATTCAACACCATGGGAAAAAATCCCAAACACAGCTAGAACTGCAGATTTTAGATTAACAGTAAGAGATAATAAAGCTGGAGGCGCCAATAATAATCATGATGATATGACTGTGACATTCAACAATTCCTACGGACCTTTTGAAATCACGTCTCAAAATACCTCTAATATATTATTAAATAACGGAAATAGCGAAACAATTACATGGGCTGTAAATAACACTAATAATTTACCAGGAGCTTCTAACGTTAATATTTTACTATCTATAGATGGCGGATTAAATTATAACCAAGTCATAGCTGTAAATGTACCTAATAATGGAAGTTATACTTTCACTGTTCCAAGCACTCCTGCTCCTTATTGTAGAATAATGATTGAGCCTACAAATAATAATTTCTTTGCTATTAACACACAAAATTTTGCCATAGACTATATGGTAAACACCGTATGTAATCAATACGACTCAGCTTCTAACTTAGGTATTCCTATTGCTGACAATACAGGTAGCTTTACACAAGACCATGTTATTAATATCGCTCCAAGTTCAACTATAACAGATATTAATATTGGAGTAAACATCACACATGATTACATTGGAGACCTTGCCGTTGCAGTAACAAGTCCTAATGCTACTCAAGTCCTTTTAAAGTCACCTGCAGATTGCGGATTCCAAGATCACTTGATAACGACTTTTAATGATCAAGCACCTGAATTTGACTGCATCAAATCATCTATAAATGCAGATTTCAAATCAATTAGCGAATTATTATCTAATCTAAATGGTGAGAATTCATCTGGAGATTGGACAATTAACTTAGGAGACTATGGATTTGGTGATGCAGGTACATTAAACTCTTGGTTTGTTGAAATATGTGAAACCGTAGAGACTCCACTACCTATTGATGAATTGATTTTTAATAATCTTCAAATATTCCCTAACCCAAACAATGGTGAATTCACAATCAGCCTAAAAAATTCACAGTCAAAGCCTATTTATATTGAAGTTTATGATGTAAGAGGACGTTCCATTTTTAAAGAAAAGCACAAAAATAATGGTAACTTTAGCGAAAGTATAAACTTAAATCATGCTCAATCCGGTCTTTACATTTTAAATGTAAGTGATGGCATTAAAAAAGTAAGTAAAAAAATTATAATAAAGTAAATAAAAAAGAGAAGATTTAATCTTCTCTTTTTTATTTACCGTTAAATGTATTCATGGTATTACTAATACCAGCCAACCCAAAAGATTTTATAATTTTTGAAGACTGCTCTAAACGCTCTTTAAGAGCATTTTGCTCTTCTATAGACCATTCACCTAGAACATAATCTACTTGTTTACCTTTACTAAAGGCATCACTTATTCCAAACCTAAAACGGTTATATTTTGTTGTGTTTAATTTTTCTTGAATATCTTTTAGTCCATTATGACCGCCATCACTTCCTTTTGTTTTTACTCGAATACTTCCAAAAGGTAAATTTAAATCGTCTGTAATTACAAGTAAGTTTTCTAATGGAATTTTCTCTTTTGTTAACCAATATAACACAGCTTTTCCGCTTAAATTCATATAGGTATTTGGCTTTAATAAAATAAAGGTTCTTCCTTTTAACTTATAGGTTGTGATGTCTCCTAGTTTTAAGGTTTCAAAAGTTAAATCTTCTTGTTTGGCTAATTCGTCTAAAACTTTAAAACCAATATTATGGCGGGTTTCGGCATATTCACTTCCTAAATTCCCAAGTCCAACTATTAAATATTTTTTCATAACATCGTATTGTTCTTCAATGTGCGTATCTTTTTTTAATAACCTTAACAAAAATTTCCAAATCATATTCTTTGTATATTTTGAGTTTATAATTATTCGAATACTCACACCTACTTTAGACTGATTATCGTTAGTTGAGTTGTGCTAGGTATAAAAGAGGCTTTGTTGAAGCTCTTTTTGTGTTGTTGCACTTATGCAATACAAAAAGGCGACTACCGAAAGCCCGACTCTTGTGGCAACGCCCAAAATTTCAATTGTTTTGTTTTTGCAAAAATAAAAAAAGCATCTTGAATAAATCAGGATGCTTTTTCTATTTAGTTTAAGAATAAATTTATTCTGCTGCCGCTGCTTCTGGAGCTGCTGCTTCTGCAGCTTCCTCTTCTTCCTCGTCTTCGACTGCCGTTCTAGATGTTCTAACTTGAGTTACAACTGAATTATCTGGGTGTAAAATAGCATACTTATCATTTGATAATTCTCCTACTGTAACTTTATCACCAATTTTTAAATCTGTAATATCAATTTCGATAAAATCTGGCAAGTTAGCAGGAAGTGCTTTAACACGTAATTTTCTGTATGGTCTTCTTAAAACACCACCATTTTTTACACCTTTAGAGTTTCCTATTAAGTTAACAGGGATGTTTAAAGCAATTTCTTTCTCTTCAAACAATTGATAGAAATCTATATGTAAAATTCTATCTGTTACTGGGTGAAACTGTATATCTTGTAATACAGCATTTAAAGTTTCTCCGTTATCTAAAGTAATTACAACTGTATGCGCATTTGGCGTGTATACAAGTTTAGAAAAGGCTAATTCTTTTGCTGAAAAATGAACTGGCTTGTCTCCTCCGTATAATACGCAAGGAACCTGACCAGCATTACGTAAGGCTTTTGTCGCTTTTTTGCCTACGCTTTCTCTTTGAGATCCGTTGATTGTAATTGATTTCATTTTTATTTATATAATTTAATTAATACTCTTTTTTCTTTCGCTTTCGCGAAACGCCTACATAACAAAGTTTGAACTTATTGATTTATTGTTATGTACTTTATCCATTACCTGCGCAAATAAATCTGCACAACTTAATACTTTAATTTTATCACTTAATGGTTTAACAGGTATTGAATCAGTTACTATAAGTTCTTCTAATCTTGAATTATTAATATTATCATAAGCTTTACCAGATAAAATAGGATGTGTACATATTGCTCTTACGCTTAATGCTCCTCGTTCCATCATTAAATCTGCTGCTTTTGTTAATGTTCCTGCTGTATCAACCATATCATCAACTAACACCACATTTTTACCAGTAACATCTCCAATTAATTCCATATGAGAAATGATGTTGGCCTTAGCTCGTTGTTTATAACAGATTACTACATCGCTTTTTAATGCTTTAGAATATGCGTAAGCTCTTTTAGAGCCACCCATATCTGGCGAAGCAATAGTTAGATTTGGCAAATTTAATTCTTTTAAATATGGCAAAAATATTGTTGAAGCAAATAAATGATCTACAGGTTTCTCAAAAAATCCTTGTATTTGATCTGCATGCAAGTCCATTGTTATAATACGAGTAGCTCCAGCTGCCTCTAACATTTTTGCTACCAATTTTGCCGCAATTGGCACTCTTGGTTTATCTTTTCTATCTTGTCTTGCCCATCCAAAATAGGGTAAGACAGCAGTAATATGTCTTGCTGATGCACGTTTGGCTGCATCTATCATCAACAACATTTCCATTAAATTTTCAGCTCCAGGGTTAGTAGAACCAATAATAAAAATTCTTGTCCCACGAATAGATTCTTCATAAGAAGGCTGAAACTCACCATCACTATAAGTAGATGTAATTACATTCCCTAATTTTGCTCCATATTCTTTTGCTATATTTTCTCCAAGAACAGTACTCTGTGTACATGCAAAAATTTTAGCTTCAGGAATTAGTGTTGGCATAGTTAACTTGTTGTTTTATAGCACTAAACAGCACCTTAATTTAAACGAAGTGCAAATCTATACATTTATTTTAACCTGAAAAGTATATTGAGCACTATTTTTATGCCTAATATGGAAAAAATATATATTTTTGCAATCTACAAATGCTCAAGTGGTGGAATTGGTAGACACGTCGGATTCAAAATCCGATTCTTCGGAGTGCGGGTTCGATTCCCGCCTTGAGTACTGTAAACCCTTTAAAAACAATGTTTTTAAAGGGTTTTTTAGTTTTTGGGTGGCTAAATGGGTGGTGAAATAGTGTTATTATATTAAAAACAGGGATGTTTTAAGTTTTAAGGATTCTAATAATAATATTAAACAACTTAATTAAGTCAATAGTAGAATTCTTATTAATAAGGATAATAAATATCTTATTAATTAATAATTAGTTTATGAGTTTCTTTAATTTTATTAGATTTTAGATTTAAATAATAAATGCCTTTTGAAAAGCTTTTAAGGTTTACTTCAATATTATCAACATTTTGAAATGTCTTTTGAAAAAGCAATTTTCCAGATAAAGACCAAATACTTGCATTAATTTTTTTAATGTTCTTAGTGAAATTTAAATTCACTTTTTCTCTTGAAGGATTAGGAAATACAAAGCTTTTTAGGCTATTATGAGTACCTATATTTAGCACTTCTTGATTTTTCCATTTTGTAGTGAAAATTTTATAAGCTAAACTATAATAACTACCAACTTTGATGTCTGCATTAGATGTGAAATTAAAATCAACACTATTCATAAAAGCTCCAGTTATATATAGTTCATTAAGTAGCCCTGTCTGAACTCCGTAAGCAATATCCCATTTTAAACCGCCTATAGGTTTAGCCCAAATAAAATTACTGTCTTGATCAATTTTTAAAGCAAAAAAATCATCCTCTCCATTAGATGTTAAAGGATAAGTTTCTGTTGAAAAATCAAAGTCTGCTGTATATTGAAAAGTTCCAACAACATATAATTTATTCTCATTATCTATAGCTATATCATTTGCAATAGACCTTACATTAGTACCTCCTATATTTTTAGCCCATTGAAAATCTCCTTTTGAATTAAGTTTTGCAATAAACGCATTGTAGTTGCCATCAATTTCAACATTATATGTTGCATCACTTGGATCGAAATCTGCTGTATCTTCCATATATCCTACAAAATATACATTTTCATTTGTATCTAAAACAATACCTTTACTTATTTCATTTGCAAATCCTCCTGCTGTTTTTGCCCAAACAAAATTTCCATTAATATCTAGTTTGTGAACGTAATAATCTCTTATTCCATTAGATGTTCTATAGTAAGTTCCTCTATCTGTATTAAAATCTACTGTTGATAAAAATTCACCTGTACTATAAACATAACCTGAATTACTAACCACAATGGAGTGACCAATATCATGATATTGTCCTCCCATAGTTCTTACCCAAGAAAAGTTTCCTTGATAATCTAACTTATGAATAAATACATCTGAATAACCATTACTAGTTACATTAAAAGTATCCGTACTAGGATTAAAATCTGCAGTATCTCTAAAATAACCTGTTGTATAAATATTTCCACTATTATCAACATCTACACTAGAATAATCGCTAGAATATGAGGTTCTACCAAAAGCTTTCACCCATATTAAATTTCCACTATTATTTAATTTTAAAACAAAATTCTTATAATAATTTGCAGCAATAACTTCATAAACGTTTGAACTTGGATCAAAATCTATACTACCTTTAAAAAAACCAGTAACAATAACATTATCATCATCATCAATTCTTACATCTGTTGCGATATCAGAATACTCAGAACTTCCAAATGAAACAGCCCAAATAAAGTTTCCGTTTCCGTCTAACTTTTGGATAAACATATCGTCCTTTCCTTTGCTAGATAATATATAATTAGATGAACTAGGGTCAAAATCCATTACACTATTAAAATATCCCACAGTATACACATTTCCTGAAGAATCATGATCTACACCAAGTCCTTCATTAAAACTACCACCACCACTAAGGTGTTTTGTCCAATCGTAAGTAGGATTTTGAGAAAATAGTGAATTAAAGGTTAAAAAAAATATTAAAATAATTTTTATTTTCATTGTTCGTTTTTTTACAAAGATATATAATAAATTACCCGTTGTGCATTTTAAATTATGTGATTATTTGAAAATTCCTATTCTCTCACCTAATGAAATCCCTAATATTTCAGAAGACGTGCTTAAAGAGCTATTGGAAACAGGGCAGCGAAATTGGTCTGCTGCATCTATACCTATAAATGATAATAATAGTATTATAGTACATAACCCTACACATTCAGATGCAAGACAGCAAAGTAATATTATGCACGAACTTGCACATATTATATGCGGTCACAAAGTAGAAAATAGCAAATTAGCAAATAACCTCTCAGGGTTTCTTAGAAATTATGATGAAAAACACGAGAATGAAGCTGAATGGTTTGGTGCTTGTCTACAATTACCTAGACCAGCATTAATTTATAGTCTCAAAAGCAATTTAAGTGAAGATGATATCGCTTTAAAATATAAAGCAAGTATTGAGATGGTTAAATATAGAATTAATATATCTGGTGTAAAAAAACAATTACGATATATACGATAAAATTATTTCCCTACTAAAATCATGTCTTTCTCCCAAAGTGCCAAAACAACATCCATTTGAGAATTATGTATTATTCTAATATTCAATTCTTCTGTTACCTGTCTCCATAATTCCTTTCTGGATAAAGTAGGATTGTTAATTAGTAAATTAACTGCTGTTAAAGCATACCGTTTGTTTAAGTTAGATGATGAATTTTTTAAATAAACACCACCTTTAATACCTTTTACGATACCTTTTTCACACAAGCCTAAAAAAGTACTTCTAGGGCAACTTTTATCCTGAGAATCTTTAGAATCAAATACTTCTTTAGAAATCCTTATCCAGGCTTCTTTAGGCTTCCCTCCTTCTTTTGAAACAGCAACTGCTATTGAACCGTAATTATTATAATTAGACATAAAACTATATTTAGTTTCTTTTTAATTCATCTAACGTTTTACCATTTTTATCTTTCCATTTTGTCCATCCATTGGTATTACGTCCTAAAATAGTTGCAGCTGAACCACTTGGCGAATTGAAAATATAATCTTGTTGAAATACATAAAACCCATTCTCTTCTTTTAGGATATTATCAATTAGTAAACGATTACGCATATCACTAACCCATTTGGTAACACCATCTGTTTCATCGATGCTAGCTTTACCACCTTTATAAACCAAAAACCCGTCATCTATTAACTCACCAGTTGCAGAAGCACTATTTCGTCCATTACAGTAAAACAATTCTTTAGCGGTCTTTGCTTTTCGCTTCTCTTCAAAAATTGGATAACCTAATGTTGCTAATAATATTTTAGCTGTATCAAAATTATCTAACAAATCATATTCTCTACTTTCGCTTATAGATGGCTTTTTAGAACCTGTATCATTGTCTGTGGCGTACCTGCCTATTTCTTTAGCTTTAGCTAAACAGAAATGTTCTAAATACTTACCATCTGTTTTAGTATACTCATCTGTTTTAGTTGTAATAATAACACAATGTGTCCAAAAGTCTTTTTTACGATTGTGCGACTGAATGCGCATAAAGCAATCTTCCCCTTCACCAATATATACTAATGGCTTAGCTCCTTCTTCTTTGTTTCCAAACAAAAAATAAACACCCGTAAAATTTACTATGTCTCGTTTGGCTACTTCTTGCATTTTATTTCTAGGAAACAAAATAGCTTTTACTAGTCTATTGGTTATTTCTGCTTCACGAATGCTGGTTGGAGAACCGTCTGGTAAAAATATTTGTATGGTTTGGGGTCTGTTTTGCATAACATTTTTTAATGATTAATTTTTACCGTATTTTCTAAAAGCTTGAATTGTTTGATAGTAGCCAAATCCAATAAAAATTTTGCTTATATACAAAAGAACTATTCTTATATCGGATAAATTTCGATAGGACTCTGAATTTAGATTTAAAGGATTTAAAAAATTTATAAACTCATAAGTATACGATAGACTATTTAATTTTTGAAAAAAAATAATATTAAAAAATAAAAAAGCAGTAGTCATCGTAAATAAGACCCCTCTAAACCAGTTTCTTTTATAGTCGTTAGAGTATTTATTCACATAAATAATTACCTTGTTTTTATATTTTTCTATATTTAATTTAAAATCTAACTCTTTTTTAAATGCTGTCATTTCATGATGGTGAAAGTCTAACGATTCTATATGATTTTCATTTTTCCTAAATTCTTGCTTTATTCTTCTATATGACTCTCTTATGCCTTTGAATGTGTTCTTATACAAAAAATACAATTGTATTTTATTAAATTCTTTTTCAACCTCCTTCTTATTCTCTAGATTTTTAATTACGTAATCAACTCCTTCTTTTTTATTACCAAATGGGTTAACTGATAACTTATTTAAAATAAAATCCCTGTTTTCACTGTCAAATTCATCATTATTCATATTATATTTTAAATAAAAAATAAAGCTACTCATATTAGGAATCGGTAATTCAACTTTAATACCGTAAACCTGTAATGTGCACCAAAAATTGGAATTAGAAATATCTAACCCATTTTTAAAAATAGCTTTTTCAAAACTTATATAAGTGTTTGCTGAAACTTTATTATGCCTAAAAATTACAGCTTTTTTAAAAGTAGTTTCCGAAAAGATAGAAATACTAAGAAAATCCGTTAAATGAAATATTTGGTTACTTTCAAATGTTGATTGGTAAAAATCTATTAATTCATTAAAAGTAGTATTACGACATTTTATACCTTTTTCAAACGTACAATTATGAAATCTAACTTTTTTATTAAATTCATGATTACTAATATCAACTGGAAAAGAAAAATGACAACCTCTATATTTTAATTCTCTATTTTCTCTTATAACCTTTGTTAGTTGTTCTTTGAAATCTGATTGAGTTGGTGAAACTTCTAAAAAAAGATCTCCATCTTTTTTATAATAATTATTACTTAGATTAACTTTTTTATCAAAAATTCTTTGAATTTTCACACAATTTCTTTTCATCATATTTTTTAGAATTACCTAATTTGTTATCCCACTAATAAATGTCTCCACAAACTCTAATATCTTATTTGTAATTCGTTTTTCTTTCTTTTAAACTTGGACGAGTATTGTTATTTCAATAATATCATTACGTAAAATATTCTTTAATTTTCTTACAGTTGCCCACCAACACCTTTAAACTTCTCTACAAAAGAAGCAATCTTTTGAAAAACGCTTTGTTTTTTTGTTAAATACTGTGGATTTAACGGACTCATTTTAGGTAAAATTGAATTTAACTCCGTACCGTTTTCACTTGCATATTCACGTTTTAAGGACGTTGTTATATAGCGTTTCGCTGCTGTTTCATTTAAGTTTTCATCTTCAATTAAAACTGTTGCTTCTGTTTTTTGTTTTTCTTGTGCATAACCAAAGAAAGCATCAATAATAGTGGCTTTTTCTGTTATATCATCTAAATTAGTTTCATTGATGAAATCAACTACTAAACCTTCTTTTGCTCTATTACCAATACTTGCACGAATAACACGTCTTATTTCTTCTATTAATTCTGATTTGTCTTTCGTTTTCTTATTACTATCAAATATTAACTCTAAAATATAGTCTAAGTTTATTTCCTGCGACTTTAATAGGTCTACTTCAAAAACCACGTCATCCCAATCAATATCTGAATCTTCTGCTTCATTTCCTTTTTTCTCTCTTCTTAACCAATCACGAATATCATTGTAAGTTGAACGATAATCTTGTACGGTTCTTTCTGCAGGTACTTCAACTGATTGCATATTTACAATATCATCGTCTGTTAAAAAATTAGCCTCTTTAAATTCTTCTATTGCATTTGTATCTGTAATATCAATGTTTTGCAATTCTTTTAAATGATTAAACTCATCATAATTTTGCAATATATTTTCTACTCGTAAATATTCGCCAAAGAGTTTAGAAAATTCTTTTTTATCCTTTTCTGTTTCTATTACATCTGGATTAGGGAACTTTTCTTTTAATTCTTCTACCACTTCAATATAACCTCTACGAGCATTACCTGTTGCAATATCTGTAAAGCCTTCTAAATACTCTTTATAGCTTTTTTCTAATACTACATTTTTAGTACTGCTATCACCAAATAAAGTAATAGCATCTATAGTTGCTTGTTCTAAATCTCTAAAGGTTACAATGTTTCCAAAGGTTTTGGTTGCATCATAAATACGATTGGTACGTGAAAAGGCTTGCATTAATCCGTGATAACGTAAATTTTTATCTACAAACAACGTATTTAAAGTAGGTGCATCAAAACCTGTTAAGAACATACCTACTACAATTAATAAATCTACCTCTTTGTTTTTTACACGTTTAGCAAGGTCTCTATAATAGTCTTGAAAACCTTTACTATCAATACTATAATTCATTTTAAAAGCAGCATTGTAATCATCAATAGCTTTTGACAAAAACTCTTTTGCGCTACTATTCATTGCTGTAGGTTCAAAGGTTTCGTCTTGTATTTCTCCAATTGCTCCTTGCTCTTCATTTGCTGCAAAAGAAAAAATAGTTGCAATTTTTAAAGGATTATCGCTATCTTTTTGAAGGGTATTTAACGCTTCATAATAACATTTAGCTGCATCTACACTACTTACTGCAAACATTGCATTAAAACCACTATTACTCCATTTTGACCTATGTGTTTTTTGTTTGAAATGTTTTAAAACGTATTCAGAAATCTCTTTGATACGCAAAGGATGTAATAAGGCTTTTTTATTTTCTGCTGCTGATAATTTTTTTAAGTCTTGTTCTGTTTCAAATCCTTTAAATGTTGGACGAACATCATTATAATCTACTTTAAACTTTAGTACTTTTTCATCTCTAATAGCATCTGTAATAACATAAGAATGTAGCTCTCTGCCAAATACACTTGCTGTAGTTTCTGAACCTAAAGCATTTTCAGGAAAAATCGGTGTTCCTGTAAAACCAAACTGATAATATTTTTTAAACTTCTTTTTTAAATTCTTTTGTGCTTCACCAAATTGTGAGCGATGTGCTTCATCAAAAATAAAGACGACTTGCTTTTGATAAATATCTAAATCATTTTCACCCTTCATTAAATTATTAAGCTTCTGAATGGTGGTAACAATAATCTTATTATCGGTTTTATCTATGTTTCTTTTTAAGCCTGCTGTACTATCTGAACCGTTTACACTATCTGGCGAGAAGCGCTGGTACTCCTTCATAGTTTGAAAATCTAAATCTTTTCTATCTACCACAAAAAATACTTTATCTACAAAATCGAGTTTTGTTGATGCTAATCTTGCTACTTTAAAACTGGTTAATGTTTTACCAGAACCTGTTGTATGCCAAATAAAACCACCGCTTTCTGTTGTTGCCCAATTTTTAGCATTAAAAGAACTTTCTATTTTCCATAAGATTCTTTCTGTTGCTGCGATTTGATAAGGCCTCATCACTAATAGCGTATTACTAATATCAAAAACAGAATAAGTAAGTAATACTTTTAAAAGTGTTCGTTTGTCAAAAAAAGTCGTTGTAAAATCTTTTAAATCTTTAATCAATGAATTGTCTGACTTTGCCCAATTCATAGTAAAATCGAAGCTGTTTTTATTACGTTCTACTGTATTGGCAAAATAACGACTATCTGTACCATTAGAAATTACAAATATTTGTAAGTATTTAAAAAGTGAATTTGAAGTATTAAAACTTTCTTTTGTATAACGATGTACTTGATTAAAAGCCTCACGAATAGCAACACCACGCTTTTTTAATTCTACCTGCACTAAAGGCAAACCGTTTACTAATATGGTTACATCATAACGATTAGCTTGCGAACCAGTTTGCTCAAATTGAGAAATAACTTGTAGTTTATTATTTACTACATTTTTTTTATCTACTAAAAATATATTTTGAATATGCCCATCATCAAAAACAAAATCGTGAATATAATTATCGTGTAGTTTTCTTGTCTTGTCTACCAAATTATCACTTGGTTTATCTAAATATTCTACTACAAAACGAACCCATTCTTTATCTGAAAATTGCATATCATTCAATCGTTGCAATTGTATACGCACATTTGCCAACATAGCTGCTGGTGTGGTTAACTTTTTTAGATACTCATAGCCTTGGTTTACTAAATCTTGAACCAATTCTTTCTCTAAATCTGCCTCTGTTTGATAACTTATAGGCGATTCATTAAGTTCTGAAAACTTTCTGTATTTATCTAAAACAATAAAATTGTTTGATTCTGCTATGGCTTTATACTGTTTCATTTTCTGTTGCTATTATTGAACCTTCATCTACTATAGGCTGTGCCGCTATTTCTTCTTTCCAATAATTATTATCAACTAAATGGTCTAGCAAAAACTTAACAATCTGTTTTTCTGGTTCTGTTGGTTCTGGAATAACTTCATTTGATAAAGTTGAATGACTTGTAAACTGAATTACGCGATTATAATAGGTTTGTTTGTCATCTGGCAATAAACCTGACCATTTTGGATATCCTAAAAAATTAGCAGTTTTTTCGTATAAATTACGAAGTAACATAAAATGATATTTCTCAATAGAATTTGATTCTATTGCTTCTTCTATTATATGTTTAAGGTAAAGATGATATGAAAAGCTTTTATTTGAATCTCCTTTCTTTTCAGGAATGTCATATGTACCATCCTCAAACTTATTTAGCATATAACATTTTTTATTTCCAACCTCATTAAATAAAACATTGTAAAACAAAGGGTTATGTGTTGTTATTATGAATTTTAAGTTAGAATGACTTAGTTTTACTAATTCAGCAATATTTATTGCCAACTCGATTAAATGATTATCATCTAAAGAACTTACGGGATCATCAATAAACACATATTCTAAATGATTAAACTGATCTGTGTCTCGCTCATCTTCTTCATCAATATTTAATACATTAATAGCTTGGTCAAGTAAACTATAAAATATACTCCATATAAAACAACTCTCTTCACCTTTAGAAATTTTCACATAGTCTGAACCTGAGTCATCACCTCGTTGGAACGAGAAACGTACTTCGGAAAAAGATTGATTAAAATCTGGTGTTAATTTATCATTTGTATATCGTTGGAAATGAGTTATTATATTTGACTCTTGCCCTTGTTCTTGAAGCACCCAATTAGTATATCCATTAGGTTGAATTATTAATTTTCTATCTATATCTGTATTTAAATCATTATCCCAATAAAACAAATCTTCCGTAAACGCATTGTAATAAAGTACCTTAGATTGATAATCTTGTTCACCACCTGAGTCTTTTGGTGATATTAAATTTTTAATCTCTCGCGAGAGTCTCGTTTTACCTACACCATTAAATGCATAGATTAGCTGTACTTTTTTGTTAGTGTTTCTTAATTCTTCAGCTATTTGTGTTAATGTTTGTCCCATATTCTTTTTCTAGTTCTTTTTTATTATTCTGAAAACCTTAGCAATTTTTCTCTATAATACTCGTATTGTTTTTTTCGTAGTTCTATTTCTTTTGGTAAACCTTCGCTTATTGACATTGTAAGAATATCAAATTTATCTAGGATACTTACGATGCGTTCTTGTTCTTCTGGTGAAGGTATAGGTATTATAGCTTTGCCCAATCCTTTCCCATTTATTGCAGAAATTTTACCTGTACGAATATGCTTTTTAATTTGGTCGTGAAATTGTCTTGTTCGAGTGAAATAGGCTACATATTTAGGATTTAAATCACTCTTGTAATAAAAACAAGCATCGTGAATAACAACTCCTTCACTTCCTAACCAAGCTGTACCTTTTCCAATATCCTCAATTGTTTCCCCAGCAGCAACTAGAACAACATCACCTTTTTCTGCTCTCCTTAAATTTTTCTTTTCTACAAGTTCTTTACTGACGAATGATTTTGTTTTATTAGCCCAAGTATCGTAATGTGTGTACATTTCACCATAATGTATACAAGGTACTCCTTCAGAAATCATATCTGTCTTTACAAATCGTTTTCCTCTGACAAATTCACCAACATTTTCATCATCCATTGGCAAATGTTTTACCTCACTTTCATCAAAAGTTAGTAATTGCTCACGATAATAGCTGTATTGTTTTTTACGCGCAGTAAGTTCTAAAGTAAGTTCT
>CALKXS010000148.1 GCA_938003745.1 uncultured Algibacter sp. | reverse complement strand
ATTTTATTTTTGACAAATATGCTTTACATGCTTCATCATTGGGTAGTTCTTTTATAAAGTTTAGTATACTTTGACATTCAAAATTATCCATGTTATTCATTTTAAAGGCTTTAAAATACAGAATTTAAATGACTAACTCAAAACAATTTTATAGATAACCAAAAATCAACAAAATGGAATATATGGGTTAGATTTATTAGAAAACTAATCGCAATAAAAAGCAAAAAATAAAACTAACCCAATACAAAACCATTATATATCTTAGGGTATACGTTTTAAAATTTCTAAAACAAACTTCCAATATTTTTGAGCAGAAGATATTTGAGCTCGTTCATCTGGAGAGTGTGCACCTTTAATATTTGGACCAAAACTAATCATATCCATTTCTGGATAATTTTGCCCAAGAATACCGCATTCTAACCCCGCATGACAAGCTGCTACATGAGGTTTTTCTCCATTTAACTCTTCATATAAACCTTCCATTACTTTTAAGATTGGTGAGTCCATATTTGGTGCCCACCCTGGATAATCTCCAGAGAATTCAACTTCACAACCTGTAAGTTCAAACGTTGCACGAAGCGTATTTACTAAATCTACTTTAGAGCTTTCTACAGATGACCTTGTTAAACATCCTATATGAATATCTCCATCTTTAATAATAACTCTTGCTATGTTGTTTGAAGTCTCCACCAAGTCTGGAATATCTGCACTCATTCTAAACACGCCATTACATGCCGCATAAATAGCTCTTGTTAAACCTTCTTGAACCCCTAAATCCATAATTTTTTCTGGAGTTTCAATTTTAGAAACATCAATTTCTAAATCGGGTTCCATAGTTTTCAACTCACTTTTTATGGTTTGAGATTGCAAACTCATTTCATGTAAAAAAGTATCTTCATGTATAGCATCAATAGCTATAATAGCATTACTTTCTCTTGGAATAGCATTACGTAAACTACCACCATCAATTTCTGAAATCCTAAGGCCGAAGTTTTCGAAACAATCAAATAAAACACGGTTCATTATTTTATTGGCGTTTCCTAAACCTTCGTGAATTTGCATTCCAGAATGTCCGCCTTGTAAACCCTTTACAGTTATTTTGTAACCAATTTTAAACTCTGGTGTTTCTTCTTCTTGGTATGGCCTTTTTGCTGTAACATCAATTCCTCCTGCGCATCCTACTCCAATTTCGTCATCTTCTTCTGTATCTAAATTGAGTAAGATACCGCCTGATAGCAATCCGCCTTTTAAACCCATCGCACCAGTCATTCCAGTTTCTTCGTCTATAGTAAAAAGAGCTTCAATTGCAGGATGTTCAATATCTGTACTTTCTAAAATAGCCATTATAGTAGCTACACCTAAACCGTTATCTGCACCTAAGGTTGTTCCTTTTGCACGTACCCAATCACCATCTACATACATGTCTATACCTTGAGTATCAAAATCAAAAACGGTATCGTTATTTTTTTGGTGAACCATGTCTAAATGCGACTGCATAACAACAACTGTTCTGTCTTCCATACCAGAAGTTGCAGGCTTTTTTATAATAACATTTCCAACTTCGTCTTCAATGGTTTCTAGTCCTAGGTTTTTACCGAAATTTTTCATGAAAGCAATAACACGTTCTTCTTTTTTTGAAGGTCTTGGTACTGCGTTTAAATCTGCAAATTTATTCCACAATTGTTGCGGTTCTAGTTGTCTTATATCTTGGCTCATTTATATTTTTTAAATTCTTTATTATAACTCTTCCATTTTAGCTTTATTCAAAATCATATTACATATTTTTAAATACGTCTGTAATTGTCTTTCTTCTGTACTACTAGTTGGGCTCCATGCATTTAATGAAATTGAACTCAACATATCACTATAAGTAAGTTGACATCTATAGCTGTGTACACCTATTCTATTGTCAAGTTTGACAAAATTATTAAAATCCAAGGATAATATTAGTTTCTCAATATTTTTACATTCATTCTCTGAAATTTCAATTTCGAAATCCGGCTTTATACGTACCCAATGTTTAAAATCATCATCTGCATTACAAAGGTAGCAAAAATACAAAAACCATAGTTTCTATCCCTGATTGATACGGCATCCTTTTTTGAGCTACGAGAAAAAGATATAGTGGAAAGCAGGAAGAAACCATAATTAACAAACAACACTCACTTGGGTACAAATTTTTATTACTTTTGATTTATGTTGAAAAAGAAAAAAACAATTATTGCTTTATTATTAATTCCGCAATATTTTTTTGTAAAATTATTGAGTAATTACCCTAATTTTATTGAAGCTTACTATAGTAACGGCCTGTACATTTACATCTCTAAACTGTTTAGATTTACACTGGGTTGGATGTCATTTTCGTTTGGCGATATAGTGTATGCTTTTGGAATTATTTATGCCGCGAGATGGTTTATCAAAAACAGAAAACAACTAAGACTAGATACTAAACAATGGTTTGTTGACGTTTTTGCTGCAGTTTCAATTATTTACTTTGCATTTCATTTATTTTGGGGTTATAATTATTACCGTTTACCATTACATAAAAGCTTGAATATTGAAGCTGAATATACTACAGAACAACTTATTGAAGTTACAAACCGATTAATTGCAAAGGCTAATACCACGCATTTAGAAATTTCAAAAAATGATACTATTAAAATAACTTTACCCTTTGATAAAAGCGATGTTTTAAAAATGGCTCCTAACGGATATATTAATTTAAAAAATGAATTTCCTTATTTAGAATACACACCTACTAGTGTGAAAAAATCTTTATTTAGTTTGCCGTTAACCTATATGGGTTTTAGTGGTTATTTGAATCCTTGGACAAATGAAGCGCAGGTAGACGCCATGATTCCTACTTTTAAATTTGTTACCACAACAACTCATGAAATAGCACATCAGCTTGGGTTTGCTGCCGAAAATGAGGCTAATTTTATAGGTTTTTTGGCAGCTATAAAAAATAAAAACTCTTATTTTAAATACTGCGGATACACTTTTGGATTACGCTATTGTTTGAATGAAATTTATAGACGTGATGAAGCTTTATATGAAACTATTGTAAAAAAGCTTAACAAAGGTGTTTTAAAAAACTATAAGGAAGTGCGTAAATTTTGGGAAGCGCATGAAAACCCTATGGAACCTGTGTTTAAACTTTTTTATAGCAGCTATTTAAAAGCCAACAAACAAAGTAAAGGCATGAAAAGCTATAGTTATGTTGTTGCCTTATTAGTTAATTACATTGAAAATACTGACATTTTATAGACCTATGTATCAAAAAAATTATAACTTAGTACATCTTTAAATTTTGTTTATGAAATATCTAGTTACAATATTCGTTTTTTGCTTGAGCCTATCTTCTTCTGCACAGCTACTTAAAAGTAAACCTATAGAGTTGCCTTTATTTTTAAGTTTATCTAAAACATCGAATTTTCAAAACCATTTTCATAATATAAATGATTTGAAAATGCCAATAGAACCATACACTTTTACGATTAATGAATTAGATAAAATGCGTAGTGGAAACCTTTATATTAATACAAAAAACATTAATAAAAAGGCTATATTCCTAAACCGCTCTGCAATAAACTTAAAGAAAGAACTCCGTAATGTTATGCTTAAAATTCCAGGAGAATTTGGACCTGTAAGAGCTAGAGGATTTACACTTTAATTATTACTCCTTCTGGAGAATCAAAACTAGTTACTTTTGGTTTTTAATTAATATGTTGTTGCACCTTCTGGAATTTCAAATAGGTTATTATCTGGAGCTTCTGTTGATAATTTGATAGTGTTAAAACTATTTGTACTATACACTGTTGTTGGTCCATTTTCATCATAATTATGACGAACAATGGACTTTGGAAGCTCTAAACCATTAATGTTTTCCCATTCACTATATTTTCTGTAATGAAATGTTTTGCTTTTTTCTTTAGAAAAATAAGTTACAGTATAGCCTAACCAAGTCATTTTATAAGTATCTGCATCATAATATAAAATATACTCGTCTTCTGCTGATTCGCCTACTCCTGTATTATAAGATATTTTAATTCCTGGGTATGATATATTATCTACTACCAATGGATCTACGCTTTTGTATATAATTCCGTCATCAGCCAAAATAAAAGGCATCGTATAAAAGTAAAACATCAAATTATACATAAATCTAGGCTTTCCTTTATAAGTAGCTGTATCTTTATTTTTCACCCAAACGTCTTTCCCATTAAATCCTAAATCATGATGAGGCATTTGTATTATGGTTTTTCTGTTTTTTAAATTGGTAATTGTTACATCTGCTCCATTTGGTGTAACCATAGTGTATTCAAGAGAGTGCATGTCTTTCCAGTTGTCTATTCCACCATGAGCTTCAAATATTTTAGAGATATTTTCTGGATAAATACTTGTTGTTACATTCAAATCTTCCTTTGAATAATTTACAACCCCTTTCTTATTATCTTTACAAGAAATTATAGATATAATAAGTGCTAAAAAAAAGATATACTTCATGAGGTTGTTATTTTTTTAATTTACCAAAGTACTTTGTCGGTTGTAAAGTTAAATCAATACAACTAAAAGTAATCTTTGTTTCATATTTGTGGTAAATTTGCGAAAACAAAATTAGTAAATAATTGCCTACAACATTAATAACCAGTACACAAAATCAGTTTATTCGACAACTTACTCAATTAAAAGATAAGTCGCGCGAACGTAAAAAAACAGGAACATTTTTAATTGAAGGTGTTCGTGAAATTTCGCTTGCAGTAAAAGGAGATTATGAGTTGGAAACTATTTTGTTTTATACAGAATTGTTCTCTATAGAACAAGTAAATAACTTAACAAGTAGGCAAACTAACTCTATTGAAATATCAAAAGAGGTTTACCAAAAATTAGCTTATAGAGCTACTACCGAAGGGGTTTTAGCTGTTGCTAAAAGTAAAACTCATAACATAGACGATTTAACTTTTAAATCTGAAAACCCATTAATTTTAATTGCAGAAGCACCTGAGAAACCAGGAAATATTGGTGCTATATTAAGAACTGCTGATGCGGCCAATGTTGATGCAGTTATTATTGCCAACCCTAAAACAGATTTATACAATCCTAATATCATTCGTTCTAGCGTGGGTTGCTCTTTTACAAATCAAATTGCAACAGGAACGACTAGTGATATTATTACATTTTTAAAGACGAAAGATATAAATATTTATACCGCTATTTTACAAGAATCTGTTGCATATCACACACAAAATTTCACAAAACCAACAGCTATAGTTGTTGGTACAGAAGCAACTGGATTAAGTGAAGAATGGCGCATAAACTCCACTCAAAACATCATTATACCCATGCAGGGGGAAATTGACTCTATGAATGTTTCGGTTGCTGCAGGAATTCTTATTTTTGAAGCGAAGAGACAACGAGATTTTAAATAAAAATCTCAAAAAAAGCAAATCTCAAAAACTCTAAATTTCAATTAATTTCTTTTGGAATTATGAATTTAAATATTGAAACTTTATTTTATGACAGCCACTACCCTATTTTATATTATCATCGCTATTATTATCATAGACTTTTTAAAAGGAAAAATTTTAGATGCATTAAATGCGAAACATTACAATGATGAGCTTCCTAAAGAGTTACAAGATGTTTATGATGAAGCTGAGTATAAAAAATCTCAAAATTATAAGGCAACCAATTATAAATTTGGCTTGGTTACTTCAACTTTTTCTTTATTACTTACGTTAGTTTTTTTACTATTTGATGGTTTTGAGTGGGTTGATAATATAGCAAGAAATTATAGTACCAATCCAATTATTATTGCTCTTATTTTCTTTGGAATTATCATGATTGGCAGCGATATATTAACAACGCCGTTTTCATATTACAGCACCTTTGTGATTGAGGAAAAATTTGGGTTTAACAAAACGACTATTAAAACTTTTTTTCTTGATAAAATTAAAGGTTGGTTAATGATGGCTATTGTTGGTGGTGGTATTTTAGCATTAATCATTGGGTTTTATGAAGCTACAGGAAAACATTTTTGGTTATATGCCTGGGCGTTGGTTGCAATATTTACCATATTTATGAATATGTTTTACTCTAAACTTATTGTACCGCTTTTCAATAAACAATCCCCTTTAGAAGCTGGAAGTTTACGTGATAAAATTTCGGAGTATGCCAATTCTGTAGGGTTTAAATTAGATAAGATTTTTATAATTGATGGTTCTAAACGTAGTACAAAAGCCAACGCCTATTTTTCTGGGTTTGGTAGCGAAAAACGAGTTACGCTTTATGACACCTTAGTTAATGATTTAGAAGAAGAAGAAATTGTTGCTGTTCTTGCTCATGAAGTTGGGCATTATAAACGAAAACATATTGTTTTTAATTTGTTTGCTTCTATTCTGTTAACAGGATTTACACTTTTTATTTTATCTCTGTTTATATCGAATCCTTTATTGTCAAATGCTTTAGGCGTAGAAATCTCTAGTTTTCATATTGGGATGATTGCTTTTGGAATGCTTTACGCTCCTATTTCAGAAATAACAGGTTTAATTATGAATATCTTTTCTAGAAAATTTGAATATCAAGCAGATGATTATGCTAAAAATACTTATAAAGCTGAACCACTAATTACTTCACTTAAAAAATTATCTAAAAATAGTTTGAGTAATTTAACACCGCATCCAGCGTATGAGTTTATGCATTACTCGCACCCTACTCTTTTGAAACGGATTATGAACTTAAAAAAATAACATAAAAAAGATGTGACAATTATAAACCACACCTTTTTTTATTTCGGTTACTCATTTTACGCTCCTTTTAGAAAGTTTCAACTATAACTTTTAAACGTTCAAAAGCAGATCCCCAACCATTATAGAATCCCATTCCTTCTTGTTGTTTACAATATTCGGGAGTAGCATGAATTACCTTAAAGGTTAACTTTGTTTTATTTCCATCAGCCTCAAACAAAGCAATTAGCTCTACATTTTCTGTCATTGGTTTAAAATCCGCAGAGGTAACAATGCGCTATTGTTCTACAATTTCTTTATAAACGCCTTCAGAAATAAAGTCATTTGCATTAGCATAGCATATTTCCATTTACCTCCAACTTTAAAATTGTATTCCAATACTTTTACGGTCATCCCTTTTGGAACCCATCATTTTACAATATGTTCGGGTTGAATCCAAGCATCCCAAACTACTTTTAAAGGCGCATTAAATATTTTTTAAATGGTTAAAGTTCTACTGTTTAAATCACTCATTGTTGTCGTTTTTTAATTTAATTTTGTTTATGTAATTTTCGAAAGAATCAATTCTATCTTCCCAAAGCTTATTATATTGTTTAATCCATAAAAAGGCAGGAATCAATTCTTGTGGCTTAATTAAGCATAACCGCTCCCCTCCAACTTGATTGAAACGAATTATACCACACTCATTTAATATCTTTAAATGCTTAGAAATTGCTGGTCGGTTAATTTTAAATTTATTCGCTACTTGGTTAACATTTAAGGACTCCTCAGACAATAATTCTATAATATCTCGTCTAATAGGGTCTGCAATAGCTTGAAATACATCTCTTCTCATAACTTTAAGAAACCAATCGGTTATGAATATATACGTAACTATTTCTCAATAAATTATATTTTATTTGTAGCTAAGGAGTGCTTTAACATTTTAGCTTAGATGCAAAGTTGAGAAGGGATTTAAGACTTTTATATCAATTTGCAGTAAACAACTAAAATAAAGTTATTTTAAGATCAATACTTAAATGCTGCTTCTTGGAAAATGGCTGGTGATACATCAAATAAAAAAATAAGGTGTTAACATCCAGTATTATGAATTTATTTGGTAGATTATTAATTATAGGTTATTTCTTTTTCTCATAAAAGATTTTGTTATAAAAAAGAAACATCAAAATCTATAACAAAAAAATCCAGCATAAAGCTGGATTTTTTTATTTTAAAGTAAAGTTTAAATTTTAGCTATTAATAACCAATCTAAAACCTTCACCGTGTATATTTAGTATTTCTACTTTTTCGTCTAATTTTAAATACTTACGAAGCTTTGCAATGTAAACATCCATACTACGAGATGTAAAATAATTATCGTCTCTCCAAATTTTAGTTAATGCTAATTCTCTTGGCATTAAATCATTTTCATGTAAGGCTAATAAACGTAATAATTCATTTTCTTTTGGTGATAATTTAATAGGTTCTCCTCCATTATAACGTAAAAAACGCAGTTTTGAATTTAAATCAAAACCACCTATTTTAAACTGAAATTGCTTACTATCAGATATCGTTTCAGTAGCTTTACGTTGTATAATTGCTTTAATTTTCATCAACAAAACCTCACTATCAAAAGGTTTATTTAAATAATCATCTGCTCCTACTTTATAACCTTTTAAAACATCTTCTTTCATTGCTTTCGCTGTTAAGAAAACAATAGGCACATCTGTATTTTTTTCTCTTATCTCTTTAGCCAAAGTAAAACCATCTTTATAAGGCATCATGACATCAAGAATGCATAAATCGTAGTCATCTTTTTTAAACTTTTCAAAGCCTTCCATACCGTTTTTAGCATGAACAACATCATAATCATTCATCATCAAATAATCTTTAAGAACCGTTCCAAAATTTGGATCATCTTCTACCAATAAAATTTTTTTATTTTGCTCTTCCATAGTCTTATGATATTAACGGAAGCTTTATGGTAAATGTGCTTCCTTTTTCTTTTTCACTTTCTACTGTTATATGACCTTGATGATCATCTACTATTCTTTTCACGTACGCTAAGCCTAAACCATGACCTTTTACGTTGTGTATATTTCCTGTGTGTTCTCTATAAAACTTCTCGAACACTCTTTTTATGGCAGCTTTACTCATTCCGCTACCTTGATCTTTTATTTTTAATAAAACATTAGTCCCTACGTTTTCTGTTGAAACCTCTATTTTTGGTGCTTCTGGCGAATACTTAATAGCATTATCCAGAATATTAATTATTATGTTTGTAAAGTGAGTTTCATTTGCTAAAACCGAAGTTTTTTTGGCATTAAAAAACGTTTTAATATACCCTTCTCTATCTTCAACTATAAGCTCTACATGTGTTAAAGCGTCTTCAACTAAGTCGTTTAACTTAACACGCTCCTTACTAATATTTAATTCATTCTTTTCTAGCTTAGATATTCTTAACACATTTTCAACTTGAGCATGCATCCTTTTGTTTTCATCCTTAATCATCCCAAGATAACGTAATACCTTATCTTTGTTATCAATAATCTTAGGGTTCTTAATAGCATCTATAGCCAAATTAATTGTTGCTATTGGCGTTTTAAACTCATGCGTCATATTATTAATAAAATCTGTTTTTATTTCAGATATTTTACGCTGTTTTACCAACTGAAATAACGAACTTGCATAAGTAACAATAATAATTAAAGTAAAAACTATAGACAATAATATCATACCCATTACTGATGATAATATGAATTGTCTATCTCCTGGGAAATTTACCAAAAGCTTATAGGTACTTTGATTATTTTCATCATAAAACATAGGGATACTAAATGTAGACAATTTGATATTTTCAAAATCTTCACTATGCACTTTAGTTGCCAAGTCTTTACTATAAATAGCAAATTCAAAACCTATATCTATACCATTTTCTTTAAGTTTTTTTGATAATAATTCTGCAACCTCTGCTTCTGTAACACGATCATAAATTGGTTTTTTCTTTATAAGCGCTTTAAAACTTTTATTAAAATTAATTTGTTGTGCCTCTTCCATAAAACCATTACTAATAATTTCAGAAATAGGGCTCTGGTATACATCTTTATTAAAAAAATCTACTCCTTGGTAAATCTCTAATTGAGAGTCTACAATAATATTTTTGATATCAAGACTATCCATATCTAAACCAATATCAAGTAGTGATGTAGATAATTTATAATCTTCTTCTAACACACTACTTCTATATATCAAAGTCTCATTTGTTCGGCTATCTTTTTGATATATAAGTAACTGAGAAACCGCAGCTGAATCTACTTTTTTCTCTTTATCCCAACTTTGGTATTCAGAAAAATATTTATCAAACTCCTCATCTTCAATTTTATTAGAAACATAGCTTAAAGCTCTTTTTACAGCATAATTGAACTGTTTCTTTTCATTTTCAACAGCATTACCAATGTAATAGGCTTGTACGAATATAATTCCAATGAGTGATAAACTCATTAAAATTATTAATATGATAAATTTTCTCTTGCTCACTGTTCAAATTTAACATTTTAACATTTAGAGGAGTTCGTTTTTAACCTTACATTAACAAAAATGTTAAAATTTAAGAGTTATTGTATTTTATCAAGTATTTGCTTGTGAATTTCTACGACCTGCTCTTTAGTTTTTTCTAAATCAATATTGCTAATAACGTAATGAGAGCGTTTCATTTTTTCTTCATCTGCCCATTGATTATTCATTATGGCCTCCACTTTTTCTTTTGTAGATGTATCTCTAGATAGTACACGCGCTAACCTAACATCTTTTGGGACAGTAACTGTTACTATAAAATCACAGTATTTATCGCCTCCGTTCTCAAACAAAATAGCAACTTCTTTTATAACGTAAACTGTTTTTTGTTTTTCCACCCATCTTTGAAAATGTTTAGCAATTCGTGGATGAATAATCGCATTCATTTTTTGAAGGTATGCTTTGTTTTTAAAAATAATATTTGCAATAAACTCTTTATTTAAGATTCCATTTACATAGGTTTCATCACCAAACAACTGTGTTAATTTACGTTTTATAATTTTAGACCTAAGCATTAGTTTTTTAGCTTCTTCATCTGCTATATAAACTGGTACACCTAACTTTGAAAATGCTTTAGCTACTGTTGTTTTTCCGCTACCAATACCACCTGTAAGTCCTACTATTTTCATTATTTTAAAATTATAAACTCTATACGTTGTTGATTCACTTTAGCGTTTTTTACACGGTCTGGAAATTTTAATAACTCTGGCGTTAAAAATGATTGACCACTTACTGCTTTACTGTAATCACAAATTACTATAAAATCATTATTAGCAATAGATTTAAAATCTTCTAGACTTGTATAATAAGTTACATTTACTTCCTTTGGAAAATACTTTAAGGTTGTGTTTTTGGGCACATTTGTTAATGTTACTGGTATTTTTAAAGCGCCTTCTGTAAATTTTTTTACACTAGCAGAAAGTGTTACTGATGCGTTGGAAAAGATTAGGTTATTTTCATTTTCTGGAAGTATCAATTTAATACTTTCTTTAACATTAGATTTAATATTTGTAAGCTTTATATCTTCCGTTTTAATACTTTTTATTTTTGAAACTAATACATGAGGTCCAATGATTTCTATAGAATCTGGTGTAACATTATAATTCCCATAAACATCATACCCTTGATTAAATTCAATATTAGAATGAAGTACAACAGGCACCTTTTTAACCAAATTAACATCATACTTAAATAGTAACGTATCTGGAGAAATATTTAGTAAACTAACTTGCTCACCAAAATGTGCTTTTTCATACAAGAACACTTTAGACTTACTCCATATGTAAGTTCTTTTATTTAGATCTACATCTTTATTAAAGTCTACTGTTATTTTTGGATTAAAAAGATAGTATTTGAACCATTTAAAACCATGTGTTTTTAATGTAATTTCTAATTTAGAATTTGAATCATTCAAAATCACATGCTCTGGAGGAACGTTAATTTTATTAATATCAAATACAATAGTATTTGTGTACTCTTTTGAAAGTTTGGTGAAAATTAAAATAGTAAAAGCCAAGGTTAGAAACAAAAAGAATACATGTATTCTTTTGTTTGCTACCGATTTTGAAATACTAGTTTTTAACTTTTTTATCATTTTAATTTAAAAAATAATTTAGGAAAATGTATTTGAGGGTTTTTCTTAAAAACACCTATTGCCAATGTTGATTTGAAAAATCCATATCCATATCCAAAAAACTGAATACCTATTGCCGCTAATGCAAGTATAGATACTACTATGTTTTTTGTAGAAACTAAAGCTACTAAAAATGCAAGTAAAAAATACAACACATAGCCATATAAAAATAAGTTTATACCAAATACAGCAAAAACACAAGCTATGATAAACCCAAAACAAAAAAAGGTTGGAAACCAATACGTTGCTTTTTTAGTACTTGGGTGCCATGAATTTAAAATAGATCTTACAAGTCCAAATTTGTTAACTTGAGTGTAAAATTTAGACCATGAGATACGACGCTTATGAAATACTTTTGCTTCTGGAAAAAGTTTAGTGTTATAACCTAAATTCCAAAGCCTGATAGATAAATCTGGGTCTTCACCAGGATGTATGATTCCAAATCCTTTGGAGGATTCAAAAGCGGTTTTAGAAATCCCCATATTGAAACTTCTAGGTTGAAACTTATCTACACTATTTTTATTACCGCGAATACCTCCTGTGGTTATAAATGATGTCATTGAGAAATTTATGGCCTTTTGAAGGTTTGAAAACGAATGGTGTGCGGCATCTGGTCCTCCAAAACAATCTACATAATTGGCTTCTAAACTTTTTACAACTTTGGTTAAGTAATTGTTTGGTAAAATACAATCTGAATCTAAAATGATAAAATAATTACCTTTTGCGCGTTTCATGCCATAATTTCTAGAATCTCCAGGTCCTGAATTCTCTTTAAAATAATATGAAATATTCAATTGTGTTTTGAAGGATTCAACAACAGTTTTTGATGTTACGGTTGAACCGTCTTCTATAATTACAATTTCGTAATCTATATTAGTTTTCAGATCTACAAAGCTTTGTAAAAGCTCTTGAGTTTCGTCTGGGCGGTTGTATACTGGTATAACAAATGAAAACTGTAATTGCATAATACAAATGTAATTAATCCTATTTTAAGAAATAACAATAATTACCAAACTTACAATGTCTTTTTGATTGATAACTGCTTTTTGCAGATAGTGCGAGAGTGATAGAAGCGGCATCCTTTTTAATCTAAAAAGAATAAACGTTGGATAGAGCTTATAGTAAGCAGATTGCCACAGTCGTTCCTCTTTCGCAATGACACCTTAAAAAGATATAGCGAATAGCGCGGTTTTTGTTTTTCTCAAAAACTCGCCAAAAACAAAAACTCTTAAACATAAAAAAGCCACCGTTTTATGGGTGGCTCCTTTTTAAAATATAAATATTTTACTCTTCGTCTCCCATGAAAGTATCCATAACTGCAGTACTAACACCCATGTTGCTAAACCCTCCATCATGGAAAAGGTTTTGTAATGTTACACGTTTTGTTAAATCACTGAACATAGATACGGTGTAGTTTGCACAATCTAAAGCTGTTGCGTTTCCTAGCGGTGACATTTTATCTGCGTAAGCAATAAAGCCATCGAACCCTTTTACTCCACTACCAGCAGTAGTTGGTGTTGGTGATTGAGAAATAGTATTTACACGCACATTTTTATCTCTACCAAAGAAATACCCAAAACTACGAGCAATGCTTTCTAAATATGCCTTATTATCTGCCATATCATTATAATCTGGAAACACACGTTGTGCTGCCATATATGTTAAGGCAACGATACTTCCCCACTCATTCATAGCATCTGCTTTATAAAGTGTTTGCATTACTTTATGGAAAGACATTGCAGAAACATCTGTTCCTTTTTGTGTCCATGCATAATTTTGATCTGTATAATGCTTTCCTTTTCTAACGTTAATAGACATTCCTATTGAGTGTAAAACAAAATCGATTTTACCTCCAAGAATTTCCATAGATTGCTCTACTAAGTTTTTTAAATCTTCTTCTGAAGTGGCATCAGCAGGAATAATTTGAGATCCTGTTTTTTCAGCAAGCTCATTAATTTGTCCCATTCTCATTGCTACAGGTGCATTTGTTAAAACAAATGTTCCGCCTTCTTCATGAACACGTTCTGCTGTTTTCCAAGCAATTGAATTTTCATCTAACGCTCCAAAAATGATTCCTCTTTTCCCTTTTAATAAATTATATGACATAATGATTGGTTTATATCTTGATTAGTTATGCGCTTTTTATTGAAACGCGGCTATATAATTAAGAGGCAAAAATACTAAACTTTAAACATTTTGCTTTTAATTGTTGTGTTTTTTTAATTAAGTAATTCTTTAGCATGTGCAATGGCTGACGATGACATATCTAAACCGCCTAACATTTGAGCTATTTCTACAACACGCTCGTCATGATTTAGTTTTATAAGATTGGTATGTGTTGCATCATCAATATCTTCTTTATATACTTTATAATGCGAATGTCCTTTGGCTGCCACTTGTGGTAAATGCGTGATAGAAAACACTTGCATAGTCTTACTCATTTGCAACATAATATCTCCCATTTTATTTGAAATTTCTCCAGAAACTCCAGTATCTATCTCATCAAACATCATGGTTGGTAGCTGGATATACTTTGATAGTATTGATTTTATGGCTAACATAATTCTAGATAACTCTCCGCCAGATGCTGCTTTCTTTAATTCATTAAAGTTTCCACCTTTATTGGCTGAAAATAAAAATAACAACTCATCTTTTCCGTTTAATAAAAACGAATCACTAAGCGTTGCTTCTATTTGAAATCTAGCGTTTGCCATTCCTAAACCTGTCAATAACACTTGTAATTCTTTCTGCAATTTTGGTATTGCTTGATTACGCTTTTCATGAATTATTTTAGAAATTGAATCTAGAATTTTTGATTTCTCTTCTATTTCCTTTTCTTTTTCTTGAATGGTATCACCTAAGTTTTCTGTAACCGAAACTTTTTCTTCCAATTGATTTTTTATGACAATTAGCTCAGATACATTGCTAACAACGTGTTTTTGCATTAAATTATGCAATAATTGTAATTTTGAATTTACAATATCTAACCTATTGGGATCTGCTTCTAAATTACCTTGAAGTACATCTATTTCTCCAAAAACATCATCTAATTCTATAAGGCTACTGTTTACTCTATCATGTATATCTTGATATTTTGAAGACATGCTTGACAACTTTTGCAAACAATTCTTTAAATTATTTGCTGTTGATAAAACACCTATTTGTTCATCATTAAGCAATTGATATGCTTCAGCAAGAGCTTCTTTTACGCCTTCAATATTATTTAAAGTTTCATACTCTTCTTCTAAAGACCCTAATTTGCCATCAACTAAATTAGCTTCAACTAATTCAGTTAATAAAAACGAATTATAATCATATTCTTTTACAGCTTCTGCTTTTAAATTGATTAATTCTTTAAGTTCTTTTCGTAAAACTTTATAAGCTTTAAATTCAGTTTTATAATTAACTAATTCTTTTTCATTATTTGCTAAGGCATCAATAACCTGAAACTGAAAATCGTTACTCGTAATTTGTAATGTTTGGTGTTGAGAATGTATATCTATTAAACGTTCTCCTAAAAGTTGAAGACTATTTAAGTTAACAGGAGAGTCATTTACAAATGCTCTTGATTTACCAGAAGATAGAATCTCTCGTCTAATTATAGTTTGCTCTTCATAATCTAAATCTTCAGATTTAAAAAGCTTTTTTAACTTATAGTTTTTCACACTAAAAACAGCTTCAATAATACATTTTTGAGAGGCATCCTTTAAACTACTTAAGTCTGCACGTTTACCTAAAATTAAAGATAAACCACCTAAAAGTATAGATTTACCAGCTCCCGTTTCTCCTGTTATTATAGAAAAACCATTATTAAACTCTACTTGAAGATTATCAATTAAAGCGTAATTTTTTATAGTTAACGAAGTTAGCATTTTTTAAGTATTCGGTTATTCAGCAATCAGTTTACAGTTCAGTAACAAGGTATTCTTATATTAACTTTAAAACTTAATATTTCTCCATTTTGTAGAATGCATAGGTGCTACTTTTTGCAAAGTCTCTTTAAGACTGGTAACGTTTACCTGAGGACCATCAGAGAATATTTGTTCAATTTCATCTGCCTTAGCATCAAAGAATGTACGTAATAAGAATGAATTAGGTCTCCTTTTATTCATTGCAGAAAACTGTCTTAGAGAATACACTATTTTCTCTTTTCCTCCTTTAGTATTTTCTCCCATAATATCTAAGCCTTCTCTGTGGTAGCTATATATTACAGATCTGTATTCTTTAAATGTTGGTGATAATATATTATCTATAAGTGCAAATCTACTTTGTAAACCATCTTCTAACTTCCAACCTTTATAGTTTTCTTGTTGAGAATAATTAGTAATAGCTTGAGCTTGCTTAAAATATTCTAAACCGCTATCTGCTTTAAAAGAATCAGCATCCAATCCCAATATCATATATACATGAAAAGCAAGAATTGATACCAAATTGGATTCAAACTGCGTTTTATTAAATATTAAATTTTGAAATTCTAAATACCTGAATGTAAAATTTTTATCATTAAAATTATAAACCGGAGTACTATATGACGAACCAAATACTGGACGGGATGACTGCACTTGTATAGATCCTTTAAACGACTCACCACTATAATCTGAAATTACAATAGTCATATTACAATCAATCTTCTCTTGTACTGCAAAGGTTTTGCTTGTCCATTTAGTATTGTTAATAAACTCTTTTAATTGCTTTTCTAGAGTTTTAAAAATTTGTTGATTTTCGCTACCCGTTTGAACTGCATTAACAGCTATCGAACAGTTTAGTTCTTGTGAGAATGACAAGGCACTACTAAAGCATAATATGAATATAATTAGTACGTTACGCATTAATTTGTTTTACAATTTCATTTAGTAAATCTTTAGCAACATCTAGCTTAGACTTTAATTGAAATTCGGTTATATTATCTTTATTATCAATAAAGGTTACTTTGTTTGTATCAGATTTAAAACCTGCTCCTTTATCGTTTAACGAATTTAAAACAATTAAATTTAAATTCTTTCTTTTTAATTTTGCTCTCGCGTTTTCTAGTTCGTTATTGGTTTCTAAAGCAAAACCAACTAGAAACTTATCTTTTTTAGTATCTCCTAAGGAGGCTAAAATATCTTTTGTTTTCCCTAATTCTAAGGTTAACGTTTTATCTTTCTTTTTTATTTTCTGACTAGCAACTTCTTTTGGCGTAAAATCTGCAACAGCAGCCGAAAGTATAGCAATGTCGGCATTTTCATAATGTTCATGTACTGCATCATACATATTCTGAGCACTAACGACAGGTATAACTGCTATTAAACTATGATTTGCTGTTTGATGTGTTGGTCCTGTTACTAAAACAACCTCAGCACCAAGATTAGCAGCTGCTTTAGCTATTTCAAACCCCATTTTACCACTAGAATGATTTCCTATAAAACGAACAGGATCTATAGCCTCATATGTTGGACCTGCTGTAATAAGTACTTTTTTTCTTTTTAAAGGTAAACCATTAATAATATCTTTTTCTATAAAAGAAACAATATCTTCTGGTTCTGCCATTCTCCCCTCTCCTACTAATCCGCTTGCTAACTCTCCGCTTGTAGCAGGAATCATAACGTTACCAAAAGATTTAAGCTTTTCAAACGAACTTAATGTAGAAGGATGCTTATACATGTCTAAATCCATTGCTGGAGCAAAATACACGGGACACTTTGCAGACAAATATGTAGCTAACAATAAATTATCACAAGTACCATTTACCATTTTAGACATGGTGTTTGCTGTTGCTGGAGCTATTATAAATATATCTGCCCATAAACCTAAATCGACATGATTATTCCACACAGCATTATCATCATCTTCATTTGTAAAAGATGAATGTACTGGATTTTTAGAAAGTGTAGATAATGTAAGAGGTGTAATAAAGTCTTTAGCAGATGGCGTCATTACAACTTGCACATTGGCTCCTGCCTTGATAAATACTCTTACTAACGAAGCAGTTTTATAAGCGGCTATACCAGCGCTTATGCCTAATAGTATATTTTTACCGCTTAATATTGACATCTTAAAAATTATTATTGAGAATCTTCTTCAGTATTTCTAAAATAAACTTTATCTGTTAACCATTCTTGAACGGCCAAAGCATGAGGTTTTGGTAATTTTTCATAAAATTTAGAAACCTCAATTTGCTCTTTATTTTCAAAAACCTCCTCAAGACTATCATTGTAAGTGGCAAATTCTTCTAACTTATCGATTAATTCTCTTTTAATCTCTGTGTTAATTTGTTCTGCCCTTCTAGATATAATAGAAATTGATTCATAGATGTTCTCTGTTGGTTCATCTATTTGATTTCTATCATAAGTGATAGTGTTAACAGGAGCTTTGGTTTTTTTTAAATCCATTGTATTATATATTAACTTTTGGTACTATACGTTTCTAATTCTTCGTCTATTTTAGCAGCTTTTTTATCAGCTTCTTCACTATATTTAGAATCCCCATATTCTTTTTTAAAGGTGTTATAAAATTCTTTAGCTTGCTCTAAACGACCTTTCCTTTTATATTCAATACTATTAACTGCTAACTTATAAGCAGATTCAAACTTATAAAATAATGCATCTTCTCTTAATGAAGAACCTGGGAACTCAAAAATAAAATTATCAAAAGATTTTATTGATGCAGGATAATCTGATATATGATTATATTGTTTAGCTATAGCATATGCTTTTAACTGCAAATTGTAGTCTAACTCTTGAACTAATCTATTTGCTTCTCGTACATATTTAGAATTTGGATAAACATTTATAAACTCTTGAATTTTCTCAATGGCATCTCTTGTTTCTGTTTGATCTTTTGTATAGACAGGAGAAAGCATATAATAACTCTTCGCACTTAAAAATGCAGCCTCTTCTTTCTTTTCACTTTTAGGATAACTTGAAACAAAACGTTCAAATTGATAACCAGCAACATAATAATCCTTCATTTTGAAAAAAGAACTAGAATATAAATACATTAACTTTTCGGCATGTGGCTTTCCTTTGTAATTAGGTACTATTTGAGCAAAGAGTTTATTTGCTTTATCATACTTACCTGCTTGATACAATGAATCTCCAGCTTTAAATTTGTCTGCAATACTTTCAGATTTTAATAGCTTTTGATAATTGCTACAAGAGCTTAAAGTAACTCCTATTATTAATATGTAAAAAAAATGTTTCATAAAATTTAAACAGAGTGCAAAATTAAGTTATTAATATGGATTTAAAAAATATAATTTGCATGCTAAAATAATTCTTGAAACATAGTATTTATAAGGTTTAAGTAATATTTAACTTTTTATTGATTCAATACAATCAAAAAGCTTATGATCTAATACCATTTTACCTTTTTCATTATAATAATATGCCTTGACAAATTTAAAATCTAAGTACACATCACTTAAAAGGTAAGAATGTATTTGATGCACCTCTTGATTAAAGGATTCATCATAATAACTAATCATAGCAACCATTTCACCTTGTTGCTTTTTTAACTCTTCTTTAGAGAGCCCAAATAAAGGGCTAAATTCATCAATTTGATGAACAATTGTCCATGTCGTTGGCAAATATGTTATTTTATCTCTTTCAAGATTTAAGGTGTAAAAATTATTTACATACTCACCTATATTGTTTTTTTGAGTTAGCGCCAATGTTACAGAAACCTTAGGTTTAATCATTGTTCCTTTTCTATTATTCACCAACCTAAACATAATAGCCTTGGTATGATTAAAATCTCTTAAAATAATTTTTTTGCTAAAACGGATTGATGCCTTAGGTTTAGAAAAACGGCCATATAGCAAACCTGTTACAAAAGCAAAAAACATTAAACCTACAAATGCTTCTATTGAAGAGACAATACCACTAGAAACTCCTCGAGGAGACATAGCTCCATAACCTAACGTTGTAAATGTTTGAGATGAAAAGAAAAAAGCATTTAGAAAATCACTTAAAACATCTCCAGTTGAAGCTATAATTTGATTAATACCTATAGTAAGATATATAAATGCAAAGCAAACATTAAAAATGATATAAGTACAAAAGGATAATAAAAAAAAGTAACACCAACTTATACTTAACAAGTAATTATAAGCTTCAGAAAACTTTTTAACCTTATTTAAATGAACAACATTAAAAAACCCTTTTGCATTAACCATACGCTTCGCATATTGAGAAGACGTATTACCCAACCCCGGATCTTTAATTTTTTTTCCCAAATTAGAAATTCTCTATAAAGCTATTTATTTTTTGTTTTAATTCATTTGAAACTGATACAACAGGCAATCTTACGGTGTCGGCACATAAATTTAAGCCTGCAAAAACAGCCTTAATACCTGCTGGATTATTTTCTTCAAAAATATAATCAACAACATCCATTAATTTATAATGAATTTTATATGATTCTTTAGCGTTTCCTTTTAATCCTAAACGAATCATTTTAGAAAACTCTTTAGGAAATGCTTGACCTATAACTGAAATAACACCAGATCCTCCTGCTAACGCTACTGACAATGCTAAATCGTCATCTCCAGAAATAATCAAAAAATCTTCTGGTTTATCTTTTAATAACTGTAAATATTGAGACATATTATTTCCTGCTTCTTTTACCGCTACAATGTTTTTAAAATCATTTGCTAACTTTAATGTTGTGCTAACATTCATGTTTTTTGATGTACGACCAGGAACATTATATAAAATAATATCTACTGGGCAAACTTCAGATATTGCTTTAAAGTGCTGATAAACACCTTCTTGAGTTGGCTTACTATAATACGGCGAAACCGATAAAATCGCATCTATTCCAGATAAATCTGTAGATTTAATTTCTTCTATTACTACGGCAGTATTATTACCTCCAATTCCTAATACTAAAGGAACTCTACCATCATTAGTTTTAGAAATAGTTTCTATTACGGCTTTCTTTTCATCTTTTGTAATTGTCACGCTCTCACCTGTAGTCCCGCATATTACAAGATATTCTACACCGTTATCAATATTATAATTTACAATATCTGCCAAGGCTTCATGGTCTACACTTAAATCTGTATTAAAAGGTGTAACCAAAGCAACTCCAGTTCCTAGAAACTTACTGTTCATTTCAAATTTTATTTAATATAGTTAAGTATTTAAAAACTTCATTTTTAAATACATCAAATTCATTAATTTCTGCTTTAATAATTAAATCATTTAAACGAGAATCCGTTTGAAGGATTCCTATTTTAAATTGAGCTTTAGATAAAACAGTTAACATTTTCAATTCTAAATCTTCATTAGTATAATAACTTATTAAAGCATCAAATTCTTTATTTAAAAAATTCTTTAACTCTTCGTTTTTAATAGTTCCATTAAAGCCAAGATGTTTAGAATTATAACATGCATCCCAAGTACTAATTCCTTCTCCCTTCTCTGTTGTAAAAGCGATTATTTTCACTTTATCAGGCCTTACTTTCATAACATTGGCTAAACTTCTAAAAAACTCAAAGTCTTCTACCTCATCAATGTTTATAATTATTCCAAGACTACTGATGTTGTTATCTCCAACGTTCACTTGACGTTTAGATAATATTTTGTTTAAATACCTTTTATTCGATTTTTCTTTAAAAGTCTTTAAAATCATTTACTTTTATACTTTGCGCAAAGGTAGCAAAAGTACATTCAAAATATTAGTTAATTATATGAGGTTTACATATTTATTTTTTTTGTTAAATATTTTTTCTTTTTCAAGTTATAAACAATAAAGCTAGAAGTCACAAAAATGAAGGTAAAAGAATAGAAATCAATAATAGCCTATCTTTAAACAACGAAATAGAAACATTTATTAAACCGTTTAGAGATTCTATTCAAACAAGCCTAGGCAATATTTTAGCCTACTCTACCGATACCTATTCTAAAACTGATGGAAATTTCATGGCAGATGTTATTTATTCTCTGTTCAACCGTATACTCAAGAAAAGAACTGATAAAAACATCAACATAGCACTATTAAGCCATATTAGGTATCGTTCTACTATTTCAAAAGGAAATACTACATCAAAAACAGCTTGTCAACTCATGCCTTTTAACAATAGCATTGCTGTTATCTCACCCAAGGTAACTCAAATAAACGCATTACTTATGATATTTTAAGTAAAACCAAACGTATTTATCTTATTTTTAAACCTAAATTAGAACTCTAGAAAAAATATGATATATTAAATGCTAGTATAAATAATACTGAATACTCAAAAACATACTAAGTTTCTGCTAATGATTGCTTATATAATAGTGAAGATAAAATGACATTTTTCAAAAAGAATAACAGCTTTCACAAAATAAAGGAATACGCTTATAGATCATCTAAAAGATGATAAACACTATAAAACCTATAATAGATTTACTCAAAAACAATAACCTATGAAACGCATAAATTTTACTCAAAAGGCAGCAAGTACAGCATTAGCAAGTCTCGAAGGTTACGGATTACAATCATTTTCTAACGCTATTAACACTAAAAAATCAAAATTCTTCATACAAACAATGCACATAGCAATATCGATGCTTTTGGTCCAAAAGATAGTATAAACGCTAATAAATACGGTATGTTTAGTCTAGGTATTGAACTAAATGGTTTGATTGATAAAGAAACAGTTTATTTAGATCTTATAAAGAGATTTCAAGATATGACTCGCACTCTAAAAGAAGATGAACAGTGTTATTTAATCATCTTCTTATCACATTTAGGTTATAACTACACAAAAAATCTAGGCAAAATATGTGGTTTTAAAATTGGCTACTACAACTAAAGATATTAATCTAATAATTCGAGGTCACACACATACCTTTCTACCTAAACCAACAGTAAAAAAAACATAAAAGATTCCAATATTCTAGTAAATTGTTATACTATTTGTTTAGGGAAAATAGTTTTTTTTATTCCAATAAAAACAGATTATCTAACGGAACATAAATTATTGTTTAATAAACTTCACTATTAATAGATAGATATTACTTTTTTGAGTTAGTCATTTAAATTCTGTATTTTAAAGCCTTTAAAATGAATAACATGGATAATTTTGAATATCAAAGTATACTAAACTTTATAAAAGAACTACCCAATGATGAAGCATGTAAAGCATATTTGTCAAAAATAA
>CALKXS010000147.1 GCA_938003745.1 uncultured Algibacter sp. | reverse complement strand
TTCGGCATCTTTTACACTCATAACTCCATTTACTTTTTATCCAATAATGACTATCGTGAGCACATCTTTTACAGACAACTCCTATTTTATCTCGCTCTGCCTTAAAGTGATTACGACAGGACTCCTCACCATCAAAATGGGCTATAAAACTGGAAATATTCATCCTTATTTTTTTATCTAAAATAAGTCTTTTTTATAATTATGCCTAATTACGGATATTCAAAAAGTTTACATTCTAGTTCCAAAACCATCTTATTAATAAAAAAAATGTTCAAATAAGTGTTCATTAAAAACTTATTTAAACACTAAATAGTTTTATTTTATCATTCTAATCTATTTTTAAGTTATTTTTGTATTAACTAGATAGACAAACCTCCCTGAATATGAAAGAACAATTAAAAGAAGAAATTAAGGAAAATTCAAACAGTAAGGTTAATAATACAACTTCAAAAATTGATGCCATTAAAGAACTTATTTTTGGAGAAAACATTCAAGCTTATAATTCTGAATTTGAAGCTGTCAAAGCCGATATTCTAGCAAAAAAGGAAGAACTTCAAGAATTAATTAGTACAGTAGAATCTGAATTACTAAATAATATAGACACACTTAGTACAGATATAAATATTAGAATTACAAATCTAGAAAACTCTATTAATAATAAACTTGAGAGTATGGACGATAAAAAAGTAGACCGTAAATTATTAAGTGAACTTTTTATTAAGTTAGGAGAAAACATTAGTAAATAGAAATATTTTCTTAGATGAATCAAGATGAAAAACTAAATATTATTAAAGATATCTTGCTTACTGATGAACGGGAGTTTGTCTCATCTATTGAAAAAAAAATAAAAATTCTTGAAAAAACAGTTAATGAAAAAGGTAATCTTTCTATAAAGGTTGACCCAATTATTGATATTAAACTTAAAGAATTTGTAAAGGAAATACCAAACAACCTTGGGCCAACTATAACCGAGGCTTTAAAAAAAGAAATAGCAGACTCCCAAGACGCTGTTGTTGAAGCACTTTTTCCTATTTTAGGAAAAATGATAAAACGCTATGTACAACATGAAATGAAGTTACTCTCTGAGAAAATAAACACTCAAGTAAACAACACCTTTTCGTTTAATCGCTTTTTTAGAAAGGCCAAATCCAAAGCTTCGGGTGTAAATGAATCAGATTTAATAATTCAAGAACAAAGCAATACTAAAATAGAACAAGTTATTATTATAGAAAAGGGCTCTGGGCTTGTTTTAGCAAAATTCTCAAAAAACAAAATGGCAGATGAAGATATGGTTGCAGGTATGCTAACCGCAATTAAAAGCTTTGTTGAAGATGCATTTACAAAAGAAAGCCAAAACTTACAATATATAGAGTATGACCTCTATCATATTCATCTACAAAACTTCTCTTCCTTCTATATTGCTGTAGTAGTTTCTGGAGCATATAATATTATTTTTAAAGATAAACTAGAAGACAGAATTTTAGAATTTACAGATAAGCAAAAAATAACCAAAACCCTCAAGAACAAAACATCACTAACAAAAAAATTGGAAGAATTCTTTAAAAATGATAGTATCTAAAAAAATTGTTTTAATAGGACACTTTGGTGTTGGCAAAACCTCATTAATTAGACGTTTTGTTGAGGATACTTTTTCTGAAGGCTACAAAGTTACTATTGGTGTCCATATCTCAAAAAAAACGGTAATAATATCAGAGGATCAATTAATTTCTTTAATTATTTGGGATTTAGAAGGACAAGATGATATAAAAAAAACGCGCCCAACTTATCTGTTAGGAACTAATGCTTTTATTTATGCCTTTGACTTATCTAGACCGGTAACCTTTGAAAACCTTAAATCTGAAATTCATTTTTTAAAAAAAAATTACCCAAACACTCCTTTAAAAGTTGTAGGAAACAAAATGGACTTAGTAAACAAGGAATATTTAAAACAATACAACAGTATTTTTAACTGTTTGGTTGATTATTTTGTTAGTGCCAAAACTGGTAGTAGAGTTGAATCTCTTTTTTATAAATTAGCCATAGAGCTAATTTAAAATAGATGTTAAATACATATATAGAAAAATATCGTAAGAATAACTTTCAATTTATTTTAATTGATAATTCTGGACGTGTTTTAGAAACAAACAACCCAATACTACCTATTAAATTAAATAATAAACTACAAAATATACATCCTTTTTTCGAAATATTAAATGGTTTATTACCAATTAAAAATGAGTGTTTTGAATTCTCCTGTACTAATCTAGATTTCAAAAAAAAAATATTTATTGTTGATATTACAATACGCACACAAAACAATAATGAAAATCTAATTATTATTGAAGACTTAACTAAACACTATAAGAATTACCAACTTACAGCACAAGCCAGAAATGAGTCTATTATAAATTCTCAAATACTAGAATTAAAAAACGAGTATTTGTTAGAGAAAGAAACCTTTAAAAACAATTTCATAGCCAATTTTAGCCATCAACTTAGAAACCCTATAACAGCATCAATAATATTTAGCGATTTACTTATTGATAGTGATTTAAATGCAGAGCAAAAAAATTATTTAGACATTATTCAATCTTCAAATAAAGATTTAAAAAATAGAATTGAAGATATTTTAGATATATCTAAAATAGAATCAGGTAAACTTATCTTAATAGAAAAGGTTTTTAATTTAAAAAAAATGTTGCACACCATAACTGCGGCCTTTAAATTTTTAATTGAAAAAAAAGACCTTGTTTTCAATTTTGAAATTGATAATAATCTTCCTGAATACATAAAAGGAGATCAATATAGACTAAAACAAATAATTACCAATATTTTAAACAACGCTATAGCAAACACCAACACAGGCTTTATAAAACTTAAAATAGACCTCAACTATGTAAGAGCTAAAAAAGCTAATATTTGTATTCAAATTACAGATACAGGTCGTGGTATAGACACAGACCATCTTGATTCTATTTTTGATAGATTTATTAAAATAGAATCTGAAACTATAAGTAATAAAGGTATTGGGTTAGGCCTAGCTATTGTTAAATATTTAGTGACAGAAATGCAAGGAAATATTAAAGTAGAAAGCGAGATTAATCAAGGATCAAAATTCATTTGTAATTTGGGTTTTAAAATTTCTGATTATAATCAAATTAAAAAAAAAGAATTATTAAACAATCAATTACCACATTTAGATAAAAAGAAACACATTTTATTAGTCGAAGATTCAGGGTTAATACAACTGACTATTTTAAAAACATTAGCAGCTACAGGACAATTTTACTTAAATATTGTTTCAAAAGGAGAAGAATTAGTTCCTAACATTATTAATAAAGATGTGGATTTAATACTTTTGTCTAATACTATTCAAAATTTTTCCGCAGTACACTTGGCCTCTACGGTTAGAAACCTTCCTAAAAAATATAAAAAAACTCCTATTATAGTATTATCTACGAAGGCTTACAAAGAAGATCTTAAACGATTTAAACAAAATGGTATTAATTATGTTATAACGAAACCCTTTGATAAAAGCAAACTACTACAAATCCTACATAAACAATTAAAATAAAAAAGCGAGCATAAACAAATCTTCGCTTTATGATCTACAACTTATTATATAGTTTTCTTATTAAACTACTGATAAGATAAGGAATAAGAATTAGCTAAACGCTCTCTAGCCCTTTTAATTCTCATTTTTACCGCGCTAGCTCCAATACCTAAAATATTTTCTAAATTTTTAATGCTTAAATCTTTCTGATACTTTAAAACCAAAATAGACCTATCATCTTCAGACATTTCTTTTAATGCATTTGACAATCTTCTTCTTGTACTTTCGTGCAAACTATTAGGTTCTTCTTTATCTTCAGAGTAATTTTCTATATCATAAGTATCTCCTAAACGCTTTTCATATTTTTTAAACCTGTTTCTACTCACGTAATTAACACAGTGATTATATGTAAAAGAATAAACCCATGTTGAAAATTTAGATCGACCTTCAAAACAAGGCAATTTTAAGTATAATTTCAAGAAAATATCTTGAGTTAAATCTTTGGCTTCCTCTTCATTCCTTACAAAAGAATAACATTTATTATAAATATTCTTTGAAAATTTTTCATATAAAACTTCAAAAAGCTCTGTGTCTTTATCTGTAATAATTTTTGAAACTAATTCTTCGTCGGTTAAAATCATAATATTAGAGTTAAGATTACTCAATATTATAGATTAAGGTGCTTTTTGAATCTTCTAAAAAAAAAAACAAAAAAAAATAGTTTAAAAGCAAATTAATCAGATTAAATGTATTTATAAAGAAGGTATTGACCTACTTTTAGTAATATAAATAAAACGTAGGCTTATAAGTAACATTTTAAGATAAACCTATAGAGGTCAGTAGTTAGTTACTTATCAATTCAGATTGATTAATTTTGTTTGCTTTAAGCATGCATTTTCACAATAAGGTTATTGAATATAGTAGCTTTATTTTGAGAGTGATTTATTATAAAACAGAATTCATTAAAATACCTGTTTAAATTGTTATCACTAACCCAAGAATAAGTTGTTCTTATCCAAGATTTAATTTGATGTATCATTGTATGAAGTGCTTTGAAATTCAATCCTCCATTATTTTGGATTTGTGTAATATTATAAGCTTTTTTAATAGGTCTATACCTTCTCCATTTGTCTGTCGTAACAAATTAGCTTGGCAACTAGAATGTATTGTACGGATTCTGCTGAAAAATTATCTATTTTCATAGCCTACATACGCTTGACTTTTCCATTTTTTGTTAACTGAACCGCCTTTACCGCTTTCTTTTTCTTTAACATCATAGCTTCTGACAGTTTTCTTTTGTTCTCGTCCTCCTAATACAAACTCATCAACATGAACATCTCCATCCATGGGATTGTTACCGTTTGAATCCATAGCTTCTCTAACTTTTAACATGAAAAAACAAGCAGCTTTTTCTGCTACCCCGTAGCGCACACCCATATAACTAGCTGATAGACTCTTGGTAGATGTAGCCATTTCAAAGCATATAAAAAATGCTTTTCTAACCCCCAATTTCACCTTATGAAAAAGCGTGTCTGCAGTAGCTGATTCTATATGGCGACATATCTTACATTGTCTTGCAAAGTCTTTTCGAACTTGATAAGCTGTGTGGTTACATCTTATACACGTAACCACACTCTGACTTCCTTGAAGCTAAATATTCCTTACAATCTTCATCTGTTTTGAACCGATCAGAGAACTCTAGAAGATTTTGACTCTTAAAAATATCCATAAAATTATATATTTACCATAAATAAAAACACGTATTTATCTACTGACCTCTATAAAACTAATATAATTTCTAAAAAAATCCCTCTTCAAATTAATGAAGAGGGACAAATAAAGAGCTTGGTTTATCTACAAGAAAGTAACCAACCAAATTTAACCCTAACTTAAAGTTATTCCTGTATTTCCACCTGGCTCTCTACAATATCTTTAATAGGTACAACTAACTTACCATTATTCGTTTTTATAGTTACACTAATACCATCTATAGATTCTATTTCTCCTTCGATATCATTAAATTTTATTTTCTCTCCTATTTCATAGGTTTTTCTTGTGTAAAACGTTCTAAGCAAATCACCAATAACTTTTTGAGCTCCTAGCCCAAATGCTAAAGCAAATGCAAACAGAAAAGCTGTTATAATTAGAGTAATATTCTCTGTTATTATTTCTGTTTCTATTTCTGCTCTATTTAATGCGGTTATTGATATAAAAATCATCAATAACATAAACACTATTTGGCTTATTATTTTAGAGCCAGACAAATTCATAGACTCGAAAAATGATTTTAAGCTATTCTTTATAAAATTTGCAAAAAAGAATCCTAAAATAAAAATGATTAATGCAGTAAATAACTTAGGTAAATATGCTAAAAAACCTTTAATACCTTCTGATACCATGTCTAACTCTAGGATATCAGATATTACCAGTAACAAAAACAAATACAATAACCATTTTAACGTTTTTGTTAAAATATTAACAATATTAACATCTACTTTCTTATCTCCAAATAAGTCAAGATCATTAATCTTATCATCTAACTTATCTGCCTTTATTGCTTTTAATGCCTTTTTTAAAATTCCTACTATAATTTTAATAACTAATAAAGCTATTATTATTGCAACAAGAACAAATAATATCTTTGGAGCCGATGCTACTATTTGAAACCAAATGGCTTCGAATGATTCTTTTAATTGATCTAAAAACTTCATCTTACTAAGGGTTTGGCTTGGTTGTTATTGTTTAAGACTTTCTGTTTTTCATAGTATGTTCAATTACATATGATAAATTATATGAAAACAACTCTGCTATTTCCATGACTAACTTAGCCATAGCAATATCACTCATAACCCTAGCCTTAAGTTCCTGAGGAACTTCCTGAAGCGGCATATTTATTTGTTTAAATGGATTTTCCATTATTTTAGGTTATTAGTGTATACGGTTAGCAGCTTGTCTTTAGCACGTTTCAATCTCATTTTTACTGCACTTTCTCCAATACCTAGAACACCTTCAATATCTTTAATTGACAAGTAATCTTGATATTTTAACAGTAAAATCATTTTTTCATCAGGTGATATTAAATCTAAAGCAACCTTTAGTTTATCAACCTTCATTTGTAGAAAACTATTATCATCTTCTTCGTCATCTTCAGCTAAGTTTTCAATATCTTTATAATCTACAGCTTGTTTTTCAAACTTCTTTGCTGTACTTCTTGTTACATAATTAACACAATGATTGTATGTAAATGCATATAACCATGTTGAAAATTTTGATTTACCTTTAAAACTAGCCAATTTAACAAATAGTTTTAAAAATACATCTTGAGTTAAATCTTTGGCTTCGTCTTCGTCTTTAGCAAATCCCAAACATTTGTTATAAACCAACATAGCATGCCTATCATAAAGTGTCTCAAAAAGCAATGTGTTATTGTTTTTAACAATAGCTTTTATAAGATCCTCATCAGAGGTATTCTTTATATCTATTTTAGTTTCCAAAAACTAGGGAGTTGGTTTAAAAAATTATACTTTCCTATTAAGACACCCTTATTTTCGATAAGTCACCCGTTTTACGAAAAAAAAGTGTGCTTCATAAATAAAGAGGTGATTTCTTATTTATTTATTATGAATTATAAACCAAACGAAATATATATAACGGTTTTGATTTGGCAAAAGTAAAATTCACCTTAAACGATTATTTATGATAGTTTTAACGTTATTACTAAAACATGTGATTCAAAGCTATTTATTAATATTAATCTATCTTTTGTTAGATATTATCATTTTTAATTATTTACCCCTTCAAAACTCAATATAACAATCAAAATAAACAGACTCAATCCTTAAATAATTGAGCCTGTTTATTTTGATTGTTATATTCTTTTTTATTTTTCTTAAAAATCCTCTTCTAGTCTACTGAAACGTATAAGTATCCTTTACCACTTGTGTTAATCTAAAATATCCAAAAGCATAATTAGCAGGAGTTGATTCGTTAATACAATTACCCTTTAAAGGCACAGGAGTTGCACTAAAAGGTCCAGCTCCTTCAGATTGTTCAATTAAAATTCTGATATAATTATGATAAGATTCAGAAATCCCAAAGAACGATATGTCTACAACATCTCCCGATTGAAAAGCCTCACCTTCTTCTTTTTCATACCACCAAGTAGCTTCATTACCATTGATAAACTCATCATTCCAATCTTCTATAGAAGGCAATAAATCACCTTGTTTTTGAAATTTAAATAAATAATAATTTTCTTCATCTTCTGGATCGACAAAAGCAATGTTCACTTCTAAATCTTCATCATTAAAACCTCCTTCAATAGATTGATTTACATCAACAATATCTGTAACTGGAGTTAAAGTTTCATTAGCCGTATAAGCTTCTCCTTCATAAATTACCTGTAAGTTATAAGAATCATTAACCACAGGGATAAAAGTATTTGTTGAATAGACACCACTACCTTGATGAGTAAAAACAAATTCAGAATTATCATTTGTATTGACAACTTTTACTGTTGCAGATGTTACACTCATGTTTGATGTTGTATCAAAATAAGATGTTGATTTACTTAATTTTATCTTTTGACTATTTCCTGCTGTTCCTTTTTCCCAATCTATAGATGCTTCGATTACTAATCTACTAGGTGCAGTTTGTACATCTACATCAATTACATCTTGACAAGATGTAAAAACTATAGTTAAAAGAAATATAACTGATTTAAAATATGTTTTCATTTTGTTAAAATTTAAAGTTGTATGTTACTGATGGTAGCATTCCGAAAATAGCTGTTCTAGTGGCTTCATTTACTCCTAAGTCTTGATTTTGACTAAAAGAAATTGAAGAAGCATTTTTATGATTATAAACATTATAAATACCAAAAACCCACTCGCCCTTCCATTGTTTATTTGGTTTTCTATTAGGTTTATATGTTGTAGAAATATCTAACCTATGGTAAACAGGTAATCTATTCGAATTTCTATCTGAAAAACTAGCGATAGACTGTCCTTCATATCGAAACTGACCATTTGGGTATGTTACTGGTCTTCCTGTTTGAAACACTAGATTACTCCCAAAACTCCATTTCTCATTCAACTCATAAGCCCCAGTGATTGAAAAATCATGTGTTCTATCAAATGATGAATTATACCAATTACCATTATTAATTCCAGGTCCTCCAGCAATTCCTCCTGGAGTTCGCTGTTCTGCTTTAGATAATGTATAAGCAATCCATCCTGTTAATTTTCCTTTATTTTTTCTTACCAAAAACTCTAAACCATATGCTCTTGCTTCTCCAGTTAAAACTTCTGTTTCAATTGTATTTTGGCCTATTAAATCAGAGCCATCAATATAATCAATTCGATTACCTGTTGTTTTATAATACCCTTCTACTTCTAATGAATATTTTTTATCACTAAAATTCCTAAAATACCCTAAGGCGTATTGATTAGACAATTGTGGTTTAATATATTTTCCGCTAGTTGTCCAAACATCTAAAGGCGTTATAGAAGTGGTATTAGATAGTAAGTGAATGTATTGTGCCGATCTTGAATATCCTGCTTTTATAGATGATTTTTCATTTAATTGATATGCCAAAGAAGCTCTTGGTTCAAGATTACCAAAATCTTTTATAGATTCATTCTTTTTATAATCTGTTTCACCTATCTCTGTACCTCGTTCGTAAATTCCTAAAGCACTATTGTAAACAACAGGTTGATTATTTTCATAATCCGTTATTGCGACACCTCCTAATCTGCTAAAGTCACTATATCTCAGTCCGTATTGTGTCGTTAATTTATCTGTAATCTTATGCTCCGCATTAATATACAATCCACTTTCTACAGCTTTCTTTCTATCTAATGATAACGGGTTTACAGAAGAAGTACTTGATGTTGGTTTTATTTGCCCTGGATCAAAATCATAATAAATAGCACTTACCCCAAAATCTAATTTAAATTTATCACTTGCATAATATTTAAGATCATACTTAATATTATAATTATTAATTGAAGAAATCCAATCAAATTCTACCTCTGCGATTCCTAAATCATAATCATACTTACTATAAATCAAGGATAAATTTGAAAATAAACGATCATTAAAAATATGATTCCATCTTAAATTACTAGAAGTATTACCATAACTCACTTTAAAACTTTCTCCAAATCTAAAGGAATCTCTTCCAAAGTATCCTGACAAGTATAACTTGTTATTATCATCTAAATTATAATTAGTTTTTACATTTAAATCATAAAAGCCAAGTCTATTATCTTCATCTGCAACTTTTAAAAACAGGTTTACATAAGAACTTCTTCCTGCTACTAAAAATGATCCTTTATCTTTAAACATTGGTCCTTCTACTGCAAGTCTACTAGAAATTAAACCAACACCTCCAGTAAAACTAAGGTTTTTACTATTTCCGTCTTTTTGTCTAATATCTAATACTGATGATGTTCTACCTCCAAAACGCGCAGGTATACCTCCTTTATAAAGCTTAATATCTTTAATGGCATCTGCGTTAAATACAGAAAAAAAACCTAACATATGTGATGTATTATAAATAATAGCTTCATCTAGCAATACTAAATTTTGATCTGCTGATCCTCCTCTAACATGAAAACCACCAGAACCTTCTCCGTTTTTAGTTACACCAGGCAACATTTGCAGAGATTTAACAACATCTACCTCTCCTAAAATAACTGGCATTTGTTTTACCGTCTTAATGTTTAACTTAGAAACACTCATTTGAGGCTTTTTTAAACTTGCTCGCTCAGTTTCCTCTGCAACAATAACAACCTCATCTAATTGATTTGATGTCTCTTTAATTTCAAAATTCATTTTTTGACCTTTGTCTAATACAATTTCTTGACTCAAGTCATTAAATCCCATATACGAAATAACTAAAGTATATGTACCTTTTGGTGCAGTTATGGAATAAAAACCATATTCGTTACTTACCGCTCCAATTGTAGTTCCTTTTAAAAATACTGAAGCCCCAAAAGCCGTTTCACCATTACTTGCCTCCTTTATTATGCCACTAACGGTGTAATTCTCTTGAGCAGACAAAGCAGCGGTAAATAACATAAATAGCACAACTAAATTTCTCATTTAATTATTATTAATTGATTAATGAATATTTTAACTATTTGATTTTTTCTTCTTTTTCTTCTTCTTGATTTTCTAATATTAAGTCCTTTTTTGGAAACTTACTTCTTGTACACCATCCAAAACCTAAAAATGGATTTAGGGCCTGAGTACTTATATTTGTATTTTTAAATTTCATAACTGCCATCTTTGATTGTTGATTAATGTATGTCTTGTTCTAAAGACAACTTAAAAACCAATAGGTTGCGTATTATGATATGTTTTTTTAAAATTTTTAATCCATCGCTTATAATTTAGATTTACAAAAAGTTATAAAAACGAAAAAGCAACCCCAAAAGGTTGCCTTAAATATTATATAAGTAACACCATTTCTACTAAATATGCAAAGGTCTATTATCAGTTGCAGCCAACGCCGCTTCTTTAATTGCTTCTGTAAATGTAGGATGAGCGTGAGACATTCTAGAAACATCTTCTGCAGATGCTCTGTACTCCATAGCTACAACTGCTTCAGCAATCATATCTGCAGCTCGAGCTCCAACTATATGCACTCCTAAAATCTCATCAGTAGTTTTATCTGCTAAAATTTTCACAAAACCATCTAAATCCATACTTGCTCTACTTCTACCTAAAGCACGCATAGGGAACTGTCCTGTTTTATATTCTACTCCAGCTTCTTTAAGCTGCTCTTCTGTTTTTCCAACAACAGCAACTTCTGGCCAAGTATAAACTACACCTGGTATTAAATTATAGTCTATATGTGGCTTTTGACCCGCTAAAGTCTCTGCTACAAAAGTACCTTCTTCCTCTGCCTTATGTGCTAACATAGCTCCTTTTATTACATCTCCAATAGCATATATATTTGAAGCACTCGTTTGTAACTGATCATTTACCTCAACCTGCCCTCGATTATTTAATTTCACTCCAGCAGCTTCAGCATTTAAACCATCTGTATAAGGACGACGACCAACAGACACCAAACAGTAATCTCCTTTAAATTCTACTTCTATTCCTTTTTTGTTATCTGCCTTAACAACAACCTCATCACCAATACGCTCTACAGATTTAACTTTGTGAGAAGCATTAATTTTAAACTTTTGCTTCCTTAAAACTTTATTTAATTCTTTAGAAACTCCAGTATCCATAGTCGGCACAATTCTATCTGCATATTCTACAACAGAAACCTCTGCTCCTAATCTTTTATATACTTGACCTAATTCTAAACCAATTACTCCACCTCCAATAACAATTAAGTGCTTTGGTATTTCTTTAAGTTTTAAAGCTTCAGTAGATGTTATTACACGTTCTTTATCTATATTAATAAAAGGCAAACTAGAAGACTTACTACCTGTTGCTATAATAGTGTTTTTAGCTTCAATTTCAGTAGACTCTTCACCTCTAATTAAAATATGAGTCGCATTTTTAAAGCTTCCTATACCTTGATAAACATCAATATTATTTTTCTTCATTAAGAAATCAATCCCTCCTGTAGTTTGGTCTACAACAGATTGTTTTCTAGCAATCATTTTTTCTAAATTAACCTTTATATCTCCAGGAATTTCAATTCCATGCTCTTCAAAATGCTTTACTGCATCCTCGTAATGGTGAGACGAATCTAAAAGAGCTTTACTTGGAATACAGCCAACATTTAAACATGTTCCACCAAGTTTCGAATATTTTTCTATTATGGCAGTTTTCATTCCTAATTGAGCGCAACGTATAGCTGCTACATATCCTCCAGGACCTGAACCAATTACGGCTACATCGTATGAATTCATATTATTTTATTCTAATTTTATAAATAAAGAAAATACTTTGAAAGCAATAAAGCATTACAAAGCAAACTTTATGTCAAAAGTACAAATGTTTTATGGGACAACCATAAAAATAAGAACATTATAAAACGGAATTACAATTACCTTGATTATGGATAGAATTATTTAGAATTCTTAAATTGGGCAAGCAAAATGGGTTTGCATTTTATCAAACTCTTATTTCTTGATTAGAATATCTTGTAAAATCCAATTCAATTCTAGCTCAGTTTTTAAAACTCGACCTTGTATTGTTGGCTTTATTTCTACATCTAGCATATCCATCTGGTGTTTGTTTGTAAGGCGCTTATATTTGCATTAAACCTATTCTTATTTTTAATTCTGATGCTGTGTAAGCACTATAATTCTTATTTGCCCTTGACATAATCCAAATATAAATTATATAGCTAAACATAGCTTATCTAAACGTCCTGTTAAATATAGTAATTCCAAGTAGTTTATGAGTAATCAATAGACTAATCTCTAAAACTGATTAACTATATTTGCTTAATGTTTTTAAAGAAAATACTAATCGCTCCTTTTTTATTCTTAATAAAGATATATCAAACCTTTATATCTCCATTAACTCCTGCGAGCTGTAGATACAGTCCGACTTGCTCGCATTATAGCAAAGAAGCTCTACAAAAGCATGGTTTAATAAAAGGTAGCTGGTTAGCAATTAAAAGAATATTTAGCTGTCATCCCTGGGGTGGCTCTGGATATGATCCTGTTCTTTGAATTTGCTATTTCAAAGCACATAACTACTAATCAAATATCTATAATGTATATTCTTTAAAATATTGAGCTGTTTCTGTTAAATAAGGAAATATCTTTTGATTAATAACATTAAGGTATTCTTTCATTACGTTTTTTGATATTTTTTTTAGATTACACATTGACACCCAAAAATCACTTAAAATTTGAATTCAGATATATATATTCTTGTGTTCATTTAGTAAAACCTCTTCTCGTATTAAACCATTATTAATTAACAAATTCATAAAACCTCCTCCTTACCTTTCTCTATGAATTACCAATCCTTTGTAATATTTTTTATCACGGTATGCTCTCTTATAATTTGATTAAAATCTAAAAAGAAACTCAAAGAAAAACTTAAAAATAGTTGCAAAGGTATCAACAAATAATTCTAATGTATTATCCTAAGAAGCATCACTAGCCATTACTAGACTTGTAATATAAAAAAGGACTAATGGCTAAGAGCTATGCAACTACGTTATAATTATTGATTTCTTGTTCAAATTCTGCTATTGTTTTATTTCATAAGGTAGTATGTTTTTCTCTACGGTTATACCTTCTTTCAATCCATTGAAAAACGGATAATTCATCTTGCGATCTATGATTATATTTGTGTTTGTAAACCCATTCTATTTTTAAGCTTTTAAAAAAGCTTTCTGCAACTGCATTATCTCTACAATTTCCTTTTCTACTCATGATTTATATGATCATACCCTTATAGGTTTTAAGTACATTTCTGAATTTTTGACTTGCATGTTGGGTACCTCTATCAGAATGAAATATAAGCTTCTGTGTTATTTAAGTTGATCTTATTGCCATAGAAAAAGCAACTAGTATCATCTATTTGTTTGTCAAATTATCGGTCATAGACCAACCCATCACTTTTCGATTAAACAAATCTATGATAACCGTTAAAGACATCCAAGCTTACTTCGTTTCTGTATATGTAATATTAGATACCCATACTTGATTTGGACTTTTGATTTTAAAATTCTGATTTAGAATATTGGGAGCTATTGGGTAATTATGTTTGCTATCTGTTGTTAATTTAAATTTGCGTGTTCTTTGCGCATATAAACCATTAGATTTAATTATTCCGACTACTTACTCTTGGCTTATTGATATGGTATCCATAAGCTTCTAATGCTATTTTGATTCTTAGTGCTCTATAACTTTCAAAGCCTTATATAAAAATAATGGTTATTAAGGTTGCTAACTTTTCCGTTCAGCCATAAATAATAACCACTTTTACTTACCCTAAACATCTTACACATCCGCTCAATTGGAAATTTAAATTTATGCTGCTTTATAAACCTAAATTTTTACTGTCACTCTCAGAGAAGATACTGATCGCTTTTTTTAAAATATCACGTTCTAACTTTGCATCTTTCAATTACGTTATTTTCCGTTGCTCATCTGTTTGTTTAGCAACCCCTTTACCTGGAAAACTATTATTCCCATATAGCTTTGATTTCTTACGCCATCTGGATAATATTGAATACGCAATATCCAACACTTCACTTATATGTTTTACATTTGCTCGGGCATAACTTAATTATACCGCCTTTTATTTAAAATTCGTACTGTAATTCTTCTTTGTTCTTGACATAATCTAAATATAAATTATGTAGCTAAATATACCTTATCTAAGGGTCCTGTCAAATGTAGTAAGTCCTGTTTTCATAACGCACTTATTGAAGACGGATTTGATAAGTTGGAAAACAATTTTTGAATTACACACTTAGTGTCTGTTTTATATTTTCTTGATATATTGGTTTGGCAAGAACCATTCTTTCTATTGTTTTATGAAAAATACTGTTTTTAAATTGAGAACGATTAATCCTAAAGCAAAATTCATCAAAGTAAGCTTGTATATGCCATTTTGTAACATGAGTAGGAATTGCTCTCAGCCAAGATTTTAATTGCATTATAAC
>CALKXS010000146.1 GCA_938003745.1 uncultured Algibacter sp. | reverse complement strand
ATCAAACTATACAAGAATCTATAAAAGATACAAGTATTGTTTTTACTGATAAAAGCACTTCATATATTGATATTGCAGATTTTGTAGAACTACATTATACAGAGAAATCAGACAAACAAACTACAATAGAAACATTAAAATGGGTACATATAACCATAAGTAATGCGAAAAGAGACTTACTGGGTAATTATCACAAAATAAAAGGAAAGTATCTTCAATTATACCTCAATGAATTTATATATAAATTAAGCCGAAGATACTTTGAAGATAAACTCTTTGATAGACTTGTATAAAGATCTTATTATTCTTTAGACTTGTTCCGTGTTGCTCTTGGTGTATTCCTTTTTATAAAAGGTATTTGTTTTATTTCGAATACCAAGATGTTAATGAAACTCCTTTAAACCCATGTAAAGTTTGGAAGACGGTATACTTTGTTGCTCTAGCAAACTTTCTAGGTGATACTTTAATTGCTTGCGGACTATTAATACAGTATGTAATTATTGTTCAATTTCCTGTTTTAATTGGAACGGTTGCCATAAATCATGTAGAACAATAATTTTCAAGATTTTATGATTAAACCAAATATACTTTTAAAAATTGAAGACGGTGCCGCCCTTCAATTAGAAACAAATTTGAAATAGGCACAGGTTATAGAACAAGTAATTCTATGAACTTTTTAGCAGGCCTTTATTTATTTAATAATATGCGTGCTATATATAATTATAATACAGCGAACAAAAATTCACCTATAGGAAATACTCATGGGTTTATATTAAGTTTCCAATTTGGTAATGGATACAATACAAATTAACACCAATAATAAAGAAAAAAGGAGACAACTATATAATAGGCGCCTCCTTTTCAACTTAAAAAGCTGATTTTACTTTATATCCGTATCAAAAGGAAACAACAACTGAATCCCTTTTCTTTCAGACATTGCTTTAACCTTCTTTAAAAGCTTATAGTTTTCTACGCCTAATTCTTCTTCTAAAATAGTTTCTTTTGCTTTTACTAAACCAAAGTCTTGTAACATTTTTTCTAAATCTTTTTCAAAAACTGGAAATTCTTTAATTCTATATGAATCTATTTCCGCAACTTCAGCTGCATATTGCAAGGCTAAATCTAATCCGCCTAATTCATCAACTAGTCCATTTTTTAAAGCAGCAGTACCAGTCCAAACACGACCTTGAGCAATAGCTTTAACATCATCTTGTTTCATACCTCTACCTTCTGCTACTCTACTTGTAAACACTTCATAAATATCTACAACACCTTCTCTAATAAAAGCACGTTGCTCATCATTTAAAGGCTCAAAGAAACTATAAGATACGGCATTTTTATTGGTAACAACCTGTTCTGCATTAATACCCCAACTATCCGCTAATTCTTTTCCATTTGGTAACGTACCAAATACTCCAATACTTCCAGTGATAGTAGTTGGTTCTGCAAAAATCCTATCAGCATTACAAGCTATATAATAACCACCAGATGCAGCTAAATTACCCATAGATACAATTACAGGTTTTACTTTTTTGGTTAACTCTATCTCTCTCCAAATAAGTTCACTTGCCAAAGCACTTCCTCCTGGTGAGTTTATACGTAAAACAACCGCTTTTACTTTATCATCTTCTCTAGCCTTTTTTAAAGATTTATTCATACTGCCTTGACCCACACGACCAACTTCACCTTCTCCATAAATAATTTCACCTTCGGCATAAACAATAGCAATCTTATTTTTAATAGATCCTTTTCTAACTTTTGGAGCTACATATGTAGCATAATCTTTAATAGTAATACGTTCTAGTTTTTTAGAAGTTTCAATACCTACTATATTTTTTAGATCGTTTACATATTCATCATGATAAGCTATTCTATCTACCAATTGAGAAGATTTAGCTAACTTAGCATTTCTTGCCAAAAGGCTATCTGCTATAGTGTTTAATCGCGATACTGAAAGCTCTCTTGTTTCAGAAATTTCATTTTTAATTTCATCCCAAATAGAAGTTAAATACGCCGTTATTTGCTCTCTATTATTATCGCTCATCTCGTTTTCTAAATAAGGCTCTACAGCACTTTTGTACTTACCAAAACGCACCACTTCCATTTTTAAACCTGATTTTTCTTGAAAATCTTTAAAGTATAAACGCTCAGAATACAAACCTTTAAACTCCATTGCGCCTACAGGATTGATATAAATTGTATCTGCAACCGAACTTAAATAATAATCCTTTTGCGTATAAATATCTGCGTAAGCGTTAATAAACTTACCAGATTTTTTAAATTTTAATAAAGCATCTCGTAATGCCTTTGTTTGAGAAATTCCAGCGCTTATAAAGTTATTATCTAAGGAAATACCTTTAATATTATTATCTGTCGCTGCATAGTTAATAGCATCAATAATATTAAAAAGTCCGTTTTTTTCATTTTCATTTAAAAACGGATATTCAGCAAATTCAGTTTTACCAGCATAATCATTAATTGGAAAGTCCAATTTTAAATCTAATACTGTATTAGACTTTACAGTAATAACATCTTCTGAACCACCTCCTAATAATAGTCCTAAAATAAATAAACCAACAAAACAGAGTGCAAGAAATACTATAATTCCTGTTACTGTAGATAAAACGCGTTTGAAAAAATTCATAAATTATATTTTCAATATTAGTATTTAAAACGGTGGCGAAGTTACAAAGAATAGAAAAGAATTTATTTTAAATTCGTTTTCACTTCATTTTCATTGTTTTGTTTCTAAATTTGTACTTATACAATAGATTACGATTAACGAATGATTCATATTCACGATAAGACATTACAGGATTTAGAATTTTCAACAGTACTACAACAAGTTAGCGAACTTTGTGTAACTGCATTAGGAAACGAAGCCGCTTTAAATATTGCACCTTTAAAAACAAAAGAAGAGCTACTTTACGCGTTAAAATTAACCAATGAATATTTATCATCTTTCTATAATGACAATCGTATTCCAAATCATGGTTTTGACTCTATAACAAAAGAAATCAAACTATTACGCATAGAAAACACATATTTGGAAGTACATAGTTTAAAGAAAATTGTATCTATTTCTTTAACAACAAACGAGATTGTTAGCTACCTTAAAAAGTTTAAAGAGTATTACCCTGGTCTTAATGATCATGCTTTTCATGTAGAAGTTATCACCATAATTATTGAAAAAGTAGATAGTATAGTAGACCGTTTTGGAGATATTAAAGACAATGCCTCTAACTTACTTTTTGATTTAAGACAATCTATAAATAAAATAAAAGGTAAAATTAACGCTAGTTTTTCAAGCGCATTACACCAATACCATAATTTGGAATATCTAGATGATATTCGCGAATCTGTTGTAGAAAACAAGCGCGTACTTGCTGTAAAATCTATGTACAGACGTAAGGTTAAAGGCTCTATAATGGGAAGCAGTAAAACAGGCAGTATTGTTTATATTGAACCTGAAACGACTTTACAACACTCTAGAGAACTTAATAATTTAGAATTTGAAGAAAACGAAGAAATTAATCGCATACTAAAAGAGGTTACAAATTTTATTCGTCCGTTTTTACCATTATTAGAAAAATATCAAGCCTTTTTAATAGATATTGATGTGATTTCCGCGAAAGCGAAATACGCTAGATCTATGAATGCTATTCTTCCAGAGATTTCTGAAGACAGAAGCATGCATTTACGTGATGCCTATCACCCACTGCTCTACTTAAATAATTTAGAAAATAAAACAACCACATTCCCGCAAACCATAAGTTTAAAAAATGACAGTAGAATTATTGTTATTTCTGGACCTAATGCCGGCGGAAAAAGTATTACTTTAAAAACGGTTGGTTTATTACAAGTTATGATACAAAGCGGTATGCTAATACCTGTACATGAGCGTAGTAAAATATGTTTATTTGATAGAATTCTAAGTGATATTGGAGACAATCAATCTATTGAAAATCATCTAAGCACGTATAGTTACCGTTTGAAGCAGATGAATTACTTTCTTAAAAAATGTAATAAAAACACCTTGTTTCTTATTGATGAGTTTGGAACAGGAAGTGACCCAGAACTTGGTGGCGCTTTGGCAGAAACGTTTTTAGAAGAGTTTTACCATCGTGAAGCGTACGGTATTATCACCACGCATTACTCAAATTTAAAAATATTAGCAAATGAGTTGCCATATATGCTTAACGCTAATATGCTTTTTGATGAACGTACTTTAGAACCTTTGTTTAAACTCGTTATCGGTCAAGCCGGAAGTAGTTTTACGTTTGAGGTTGCTCAAAAAAACGGCATACCATATAGTTTAATAAACCGTGCTAAAAAGAAGATTGAGCGTAGTAAAGTGCGTTTTGATGCTACGATAGCAAAACTTCAAAAAGAACGTTCTCGCTTAGAAAAAACAGGACAGTCGTTAAAACAAAACGAGAAAAAGAAAATTGAAGAAGCTGATAAGCTTGAAGAAATCAATACTAAAATTCAGAAAAAACTAGAAAGCTATCAAGAACTATATGATAGTAACCAGCGTTTAATATATCTAGGGCAAAAGGTTAATGATATTGCCGAAAAATACTTTAACAATAAGCAAAAACGCCAATTAATGGACGAGTTGTTTAAAGTGGTTCAAATAGAAAATTCTAAACGTAAAAAAGTTACTGTAAAAGAAAAAAAGAAAGTAAAAGCTAAAGAGATTCAAGTAAAAAAAGAGGTTGAAAAGAAAGTTGAGGTTATTCGTAAAAAGAAAAAAGTAGCAAAACAAAAAGCTATTGGAAACCCTAAACCTAAAGCTATTATTAGACTTGGAGACCGTGTGCGTATGGAAGATGGTCGCGCTATTGGTACTATTGATAAAATTGAAAAAAACAAAGCTGTTGTAAACTACGGTATGTTTACGACTAACGTAAGTATAGAACAGCTAGAATTGGTTGAAGCCATGAAAAAATGATAAACCTTCCTAAACATAAAAAACTTGTTCTTTTTGATGGCGTTTGCAACCTCTGTAACTCTAGCGTGCAATATGTTATAAAACACGATAAAAAAGATAAATTTATGTTTGCTGCTTTACAAAGTAAGGTTGGAAAACAAATCATAGAATCACACAGCATAGATACTAATAAATTAGATTCTATATTACTTTACACACCAGATAAAGGTATAGCTCACAAAAGCACTGCAGCTTTAAAAGTAGCTTCGCAATTAGGATTTCCAACCAATTTAATAAGTATATTTCTTATTGTACCTGCTTTTATTCGTAATTGGGTTTATGACTTTATTGCAAAAAAACGCTACAAATGGTATGGTAAAAAGGAGGCTTGCATGATCCCTACACCAGAATTGAGGAGTAAGTTTTTTGATTAATCAATAATCATTTTTAGGCGTATTCCTATTGCGTTGGGCTTTACACTGTATCTTATGTTTTTTTGTCATTCCTTTATAGGCAGAAATCCATTACAATAAAATAATATAGCACTTACCATAAATCATTTTCATCAATTAATAAAACAAAAGGATGCCGTTTCAATCTCTTGCGCAGCTGCTCTATTCAATAATAATTAAGATTGAAGCAAGTTGTTTACTTACCCTGTGCTTACAAATAATTGTAATAGTGTTTATAACTTTAAAGTAAGAATATTATTATAAATATGTTTTTTACTTTAAAAGATATAACTTTGTTTATGAAATGATAAAGTTCGTTGGAATGGAAGTTTATCTTAACGTTGTGGATAATTAAAGAAATTGAATGAAAAAACAAGAGTATAAATATGAAGATTGGAGTTATAGTTTAGAAAATGAGAATTTAAATGTAAGTTCCCCTATTTCTAAACCTAAGAAATTATACAAATACTATTCTAATACAAAAGATAATAGAGATGCATTAATGAATAATTACCTCTTTTGTAGCCATCCATTTCATTTAAATGATTCAATGGATTCTTCTCCTTTACTTTGGGATTTTTCAAATTTAAATGAAAACACATATAACAATTTTTTTATTGAAAATAAATTTGCGCAAATCATGTCTTTTGATAAAGATAAAGCAGATGGATTTCAACAAATAATATTTTTATTATTTCAACAAATTTCAAATTTAAGTGGAGTCATTTCACTTTCCTCAGAGCCTCTTCATACTTTAATGTGGTCCCATTATGCATCAGAAAAAGGTTTTATGATTGACCTTGATACAGATGTATTAATTAATAATTCAAGAAATGAAAATCAATTTTTAAATAATTATGTTTTAATGCCTGTAAAATATGTCGAAGAGTTAGAAAGTATTGATTGTTTTTCTAATAATTTTACATCAATGGATATTCCATTTTTATATTCTGTAGGCATTAAAAAGAATGCGTGGATATATGAAAATGAGTGGAGACTGTTACCTTTCGCTAATAATTTTGGTGTTCCAAATTCTATATTGAGACCACTTCCTGATATAAAAGGGAAATATGACAGGAAAATTTATTACTCAAGAGATACTATAAGATCAATTATTCTAGGTAAACATTTTTTTAATGGGAATAACCTTCAAGATATTGATGAGAATGGAAATTATATTTTAAAAGAAAATGATGAATTAAATTTTATCAATTTTTTAATTGATAATTTTAATGATAGATTATTTCAATGTGCTGAATTTGAAAATGGAACTAAATTTAAAAGAAATGCTGTAAAAATAAATATGAAAAGATTAGGAAAGAATATAATTAAAATAAAACATGAAAAAAAAGTTCGTAACAATAGGTGCTAAAAATCAAAGCTACTTAAAAAAAGGCACCACGCACTTTATACCGAGACGATAAACGTAACTCCTTAATAAATAAATCTATTTTTTTTAAGGAGTTACGTACACATTATTAACATCTCGCTTCAAAAAAACATAATTATAACATCTCCCAAATCACCTTATTAGATACTTAAACAAGTTCAGAATAACGCACGGGATATTTCACTCCACCAAACTCCCCCATTCCGTCCAAGAACCATCATAAACAGATATATTTTCATATCCAGATATCTCAGCTCCTAAAGCTAATACGCAAGCCGTAATACCAGATCCGCAAGAGAAAATAATAGCCTCACCTTTATCAGCTACAGCTTTAAAAAGAGTTTCTAAATCTTCTTTAGGTTTTAAAACACCATTTTCTAGCAAATCTGTAAAAGGTAGATTTACCGAATTTGGAATAGTTCCCATGCGCAACCCTTCACGAGGCTCTGCAATTTCACAATTAAAACGTCCAGAAGAACGCGCATCAATAATATTATGTGTTTTATCTTTTAAAGCTATTTTAACATCATTAAAAAACTGCATAAATTTAGGTTGAAGGCTTGGTGTAAAGTTTCCTAATGCACCATCATACATTTTCATAGATTCTGTTGTATAACCTGCTTTCAGCCATTCTGGAAAACCACCATTTAAAACCGCTACGTTATTACATCCAAAGGCTTTAAACAACCACCAAACACGAGCGCTAGAGTAAATACCTTTATCATCATAAACCACAATAACACTATCCGTATTAATCCCTAATTCTCTTGCAGATTCTTGAAATAATTCTGTTGAAGGAAACGCACTTGGAAATTCATTAGAAACATCACTAAATTTCTTTTTAATATCAAAAAGTCTAGTATTTGGTATTTGATGAGACGAAGCATCAAACACTTTATTTATAGTACCGTCTAAAACAATTAAATTATTAGCATTTAAATTATTCTGAAGCCATTCTACAGAAACAATTGGAGATGTTAAGGTTATATTTGAATTCATTTTCTAATAAAATTAAGTCTATCTATTCAAAAATAAAAACTTCTACAAAAGTGACCGGTATAAAACGCCTTTATATTTAATATTTATTTGACATCTTCGTAATTATCATCCCAATTCTTCACTTTAAGATTCCCAAGTTTACCTAAAGATTTTGCAACAATCATAGATACAGTAGCATCTCCAGTAACATTTACCATAGTTCTACACATATCCAAAGGTCTATCTACGGCAAAAATTAGAGCTAATGCAATAGGCAATAAATCTGAAGGGAAACCAATCGCTTCTAATACAATAACCAACATCACCATACCCGCACCAGGAACTGCTGCACTACCAATAGAAGCTAATAAGGCTGTTAAAATTATAATTAATTGATTACTGAATACTAAACCTTCTGGCCACAATACTTGCATGATAAATACTGCCGCAACACCTTGATACAAACTAGTCCCATCCATATTAATAGTTGCACCAACGGGCAATACAAAACTGGTCACTTCTTTATCTACACCCATATGCTCTTCAACACGCTCCATAGTTACAGGTAATGTTGCGGCACTACTACTTGTTGAAAATGCTAGTAATTGTGCTGGACTAATCTCTTTTAAAAACCAAAGTGGCGATTTTTTTGTATAAACTGATACTAAAAGTAAATAGAAGCAAATCATTAAAGCTAAACCTAATACAACGACTCCTGCATATTTAACAAGTGCTAAAAGAATATCTGGATGGTCTGCCGAAACTATTACCGTCGCTAACAAAGCAAACACTGCATAAGGAGCAGATAGCATAATTAAATCTACCATTTTTAAAACGACTTCATTAAGCGAATCAAAAAAGTCTTTTAACGGTTTTGCATCTTTTTCCGGAATTAAAAGCATACAAATCCCTAATAAAATTGAAAAGAAAATAACCTGTAACATCAGCTTATTATTACTCATCGCAAAAACAGCATTATCTGGAACCATATCTACAATAAATTGTAATGGGCCTGTTTCTTTTTGAGCGCGTGCATTTGTAATTATTGTTGCTGCCTTATCACTATTTGAATACTTAGCTTTTAAAGTAGAAACAGTTTCTTGCGTAATCCCTTCTCCAGGCTTTATGGTATTTACCAAAGCCAAACCAATAGTAATTGCTATGACAGTTGTTAGAACATAAATAATAATAGTACGAAGCCCCATGGCTTTGAACTTCGAGATATCTTTTAAGTCTGAAATTCCTTTTACTAACGACGCCAAAATTAACGGCACCGCAATAAGTTTAAGCATTTTTACGAAAATCTTACCCAATGGCTCAATCCAATCATTTACAAACCACTCACCTTTTACAGATAGCATAATAAGTCCGAAAACAATTCCGAATACCATACCAATTAAAATTTTCCAGTGTAATGCTAATTTTTTCATGCTTTATTTTATTAGTTTTTTTTAGACAACCTTAATGTGTACAAGTCATTAAGAAATTGCTTGTACCTATTTTTACCTTAGCACAATATAGCTATTTTAAGTATAAACTAACAAATTGAATTTATTGCAACAGAATTCTTAAAAAAACACTTGATTTTCGTGTTTATTTTTAAAGATAAAAATATAAAGACGGGTTACAAAATATCCTTAGGAAGCATTTTTCTAGACCATGTTTTTAAACGCTTGTAATGACTTACTTCTGAATCTGGATTAAAATCTAATGTTGTTTCCCATGAATTTTTCACATTAAACTCTATTTCCATACCGTTTAACACATCTTTTGTTACTTCGCTAGATTCTATAATAACAAAACACTCTGTGTTTAAATTAGCACTTCTAGGGTCTAAATTGAAGGTACCAATAACTGTTATTTTATTATCTATAACCATTGTTTTAGCATGCAACCCAAAAATAGGTTTATGGTCTAGAGTAGCCTGAAGTTCTCCAGTCATAATTTTAGTGCGTTCTTCTGCATCCGGTTTAAATTCGAATATCCTCACCCCAGTTTTCAACAAGTCTTTTCTATTTTTTTGATAACCACTAAAAGCTTCTACATTATCTGTTGACGCTAAACTATTGGTAAGTATTCTAACTTTCGCACCACGATTTACAGCATCTTTAAACAGGTTTCGACTAAGTGCTGTTGTTATTAAATACGGACTTTGAATATCTATAGACGATTTTGCATTTTTAATCAATTCAATTAGCGCTCTTGTTGAAATGCCACCTCCACTTAAAAATACATCTCCATCATTTTTACCTGGAGCATCAGAAATAAACTGAACACTATCTAACCAAACCAATTTTTCTGATTGTTTAATAGCTTTAAATGTATTTGGTAAATTTTCTATGCGCTCTCTTACTTGTGGCCAAAAATTATCTGGATTACATGCGTATTCATGTAGGTTTTTAAATTTATCTTCTGGATATTCCTTTTTAGCCTCATCTCCAATAACATCAATTACATTGACGCTAAATGAGCTCGTCCAAAATTCATTAAAAGATGTGGTTACGTTTTTTGATACTTTTCCTAAAAGAAGAATATCTCTGTCTCTAAAATTGTATTCGTGATCATAATCAAAATATTCATCGGCAATGTTTCTTCCTCCAGTAATAACAACCTTATCGTCAACTATAAAGGTTTTGTTATGCATGCGCTGGTTAGCATCTAGAAAGTCTGTTGCAAACTTTCCAATTTTTTGAACAATATTCTTTCCTAAATTAACGCCTGGGTTATAGATTTTAACCTCAATGTTTTCATGCGAATTAAAAGTTAATATATCTTCAACATCGGCATCAACCATAATATCATCTACAAGTATTCTAACTTTTACACCACGATCTGCTGCTCGAACCAAATAATCACAAGCAATGAGTCCTACATTATCTGTTGAAAAAATAAAGTATTGAATATCAATTGTTTTTTCGGCATATTCACTTAACCATGCGCGTGCCACCATAGAACCACTACCATCTTCTAAAACATATACACCCGTTTTGGTTTCCATGAGTTTAGAAACATCTTTAAGTTCTTCGGAAAGGGTAATAGAATCGTTTCTATGTATTTGCGAGCAGAAGTTTGTTTCTAGAGTTTGAGCATTTTCTTTTTTACAGGATATTAGTACGATTAAAACTAAAATGAAACATGTTTTTAGGGTTTTGATTGAGGTCATGTTTAATTTATTTGAATTCCTGTTTTGTTACTTACTTAATATAATGCAAACTACAAAACTTCTTCAGAAGATACATTATTCTCTATTGAACTTATCATTTTTAATGCTGACTTTGCTAGTACATTCTCAGGAAACTCTTTTAATGTTCTTTCGTAATATGTTTTAGATTCTTCTCCATTTCCTATTTGTCCATAACAAAAAGCGATATTAGCTAAAGCCATTTCTCTGTAGTGCATTTTAGAAGAACTTAATAATGTAATAAAACGATATTTATCAATCCATTCATTTCTTTCGAAAAAATTATAGCTTTTTTCAAAATCTCCTATTGCTTCTTTAAAGTTTCCTGAATTAACTTTTTTAATATCTTTTCTATGATCTTTAGGCACTAGTTTTCTTAATAAAAAGGAAATCAACAATACGTCATTGCTCCATAAAGAAAAGCATTTTCAGAGCTTATTTGAGACCAAACAAAAACCATAATTCCCATTACAATAAGATGCGGAACTACTGATAACCAATTAGCTTGTCTTATTATTGGTGCTTTTCTACTCATTTTTTTCCTTAAGAAATTAATTAACTCAAATGTAAGCACTAAAAACCTATTTGTAAGATAAAACAGAAACAAATTATCTCAACCAATAATAAATCCTTGCTTAAAAAAATCAATGCTCTCCTCCTCCTCCATAAATCCACATAGGCTGTGTTTCTCCAGCTTTTTCAAAACCTACCTTTTCATAAAAACCTATAGCTTTTCCATCTGCGGTTAGCATTTGCATGTGAAAACCAGAATATTTCTCTTGCATTTTTTCGACAATCTTATGCCCTATCCCTTTTCCTTGATAATCTGGATGTACTAATAAATGCGGATAATAGACCACTAAATAGCCATCGGAAATAGCATTACCAAGTCCAACTAATTTATCATCAATCCAAGCCGTTATTAAACTATGAGAATTGGTTAATGCCTTGTAAAGTTTATTTGGTTTTTCGGCTAAACTCCACGCATTAGCTTTGTATAATTCTATTATTTTATTAATATCAGTGATTTGGGTTTCTGAAATGATTATTTCCATTAGGCTTTTTTGGTGAAATATAAATACTTTAAACAGATTCCTGCCTACGTAGAAACAACAAACCATTACAGATAAGTTAGCCCCGATTGAGACGGCATCCTTTTTAAAACATAAAAATGCAATAACTTTTGAATAAAACTAAGATACAAAAGATTGCCACGTCACACTCTCTTCGCAATGACATGTTTTAATAAAGATATAGTTGAAAGCGGGAAATAGCTTCTAATAAAGAAACACTGCTTAACTATGCATTTTATTTATTAAGAAAAAATCGGCAATAACCAATGCTGCCATAGCTTCTACAATAGGTACGGCTCTTGGTACTACACATGGATCATGACGCCCTTTACCTTGCATTTCTACGGTGTTACCGTTTTTATCGATGGTTTCGTACTTCTGAATAAGGGTTGCTACGGGTTTAAAAGCCACATTGAAATAAATATCCATACCGTTACTTATTCCGCCTTGTATACCTCCAGAATAATTGGTTTTTGTACTGCCATCGTTATTAAACTTATCGTTGTGATCGCTTCCGTACATGGTGCTTCCGTGAAAACCACTACCGTATTCAAAACCTTTTACAGCGTTTATAGATAGCATGGCTTTACCTAATTCGGCATGTAATTTATCGAACACAGGCTCACCCAATCCTACGGGTACGTTTTTGATAACGCAGCTTACAATACCACCAACGGTATCACCTTTACCACGTACTTCTTTAATATAAGTTTCCATTTTTGCTGCCATATCTTGATCTGGACAACGTACAATGTTAGTTTCAGTTTGTGTAAGATCTAAGTCTGTATACGGTTTATCTAATCTCATATTACCAACTCCTGACACATAGGCTTGAATTTCAATACCTTTTAGCATTTGTTTTGCAATAGCTCCTGCAACAACACGACATGAGGTTTCGCGTGCAGAACTACGTCCGCCACCACGATAGTCTCTAAATCCATATTTTTTATCATACACATAATCTGCATGACTAGGGCGATAACTATCTTTTATATGCGTATAATCGTGAGATTTTTGGTTGGTATTTTCTATTACAAAACCAATAGAGGTTCCTGTTGTTTTACCTTCAAAAATCCCTGAATGAAATTTTACAGTATCTGGCTCTTTACGTTGCGTAACAATGGCAGATTGCCCAGGTTTACGTCTATTAAGCTCGTTTTGAATGGCTTCTAAATCTAACTCAATTCCTGATGGACAACCATCTATAACACCTCCTAATGCAGGTCCATGAGATTCGCCGTATGTTGTAAGATTAAATAGTTTTCCGAAGGAATTACCAGCCATAATGTAAATTTTTCGCTAAAATAAAGTTTTTTTTAGAAAACACACTCTAAATACAGGTCTAATAAAACTGCTTTTTACGATATAAAACCAAAACCGCTTTAGCTTTAAAAACAATAGATAAAAAAGTGCAAAACAACATTAATTTTACAATATAATCATGGTTTTTTAAAAATTGAATAAGAATTACATAACAACAAACCGTTTTCTTTATAATATTTTTGAATATCAGTAATTAGGCATAATTATAAAAAAGACTTATTTTAGATAAAAAAATAAGGATGAATATTTTCAGTTTTACAGCCCATTTTGATGGTGAGGAGTCCTGTCGTAATCACTTTAAGGCAGAGCGAGATAAAATAGGAGTTGTCT
>CALKXS010000145.1 GCA_938003745.1 uncultured Algibacter sp. | reverse complement strand
TATCTCGCTCTGCCTTAAAGTGATTACGACAGGACTCCTCACTATCAAAATGGGCTGTAAAACTGAAAATATTCATCCTTATTTTTTTATCTAAAATAAGCCTTTTTTATAATTATGCCTAATTACGGATATTCAAAAATAATTTTTATTGAATAGAAAAATCAAAAACAGATTGGTTTTGTCTTCCTTGTGGTACTTGCCCTTGGTATATAAAGCAGTATTCTCCTGGTTCAAGAGATTCTGGAGTTACTTTAAACTTATTACTTTCAATTTCATCTATACTAAAAGGTAGTGCGTATTTAGAATCAATGCCACTACTACTTGTAAGGAAACTACTCTTCCCAGTAATAACTTCTCTCAAATTTTTACGTTCTTTAACCGTTAGCTTAACTAAAACAAATTCGTTAGGAGAAGTAGCTGTTCTAAACCACCAATTTAAGAATCCAGCTTGATTGCCTTGATTGGTTTGCATATTATCAACGTCAGAAGTATTAAAAATGAAAGTGAATTTAGGTCTATTATCTTTTATAACGTTATTAGACTTCGTTTTAGGTAATTGAGCCTTTTTCTTAGCGTTTATAAGCCCAGAAACAAGCTTTTGTGCTGCAGCATTAGTGTTTGAGCTAGAAAAAACAGATGGTTGTATTCTTTTTTGCTTGCCATTATCAGTTATAAAATAAATACCAGTTTTAGTTTTTGTATTGTGCTTAGATTTTTGCATAATTAATGAAATAATCGAAGTAGATATTCCAGCAATTTTTAGCTTTCCAAGAGCTTTAATTGAGGCATCAAATTTAACATTTGATGAATTTATTTTATCTAATATCATAGCATCATTAAAACCAAGGCTTTTCATTTGAACTATAGATTCGTTTGTAATAGTTTCTTGAGCGAATATATTGATAGAGAAAAATAGAGATAGAAATAATACAAGAGGTAATTTTTTCATTGTGTTGATATTTATAAATTAATTTACAAATATAAAAATATTCTTACGTAATAAATGTGTTTTGAAAATTATTTTTTAACTCTTTAGCCTTAGTACATGATAAAAATACAACCTATTGATTTTGAATAGATTAAGTGTTGAATTATTAATATAAAACATTGATTTTAAGTGTGTTACATAGGTGGTTTTGGCTTGTCTCTCTAATGAATAAAACCAATGTTATCACTAAAAATAGTGAATTAACTCGTGTCCTTAACACTCATTTGCAAGGAAAAATAAATTTAGCGCGATTAAAACTGATTTCACATTTTGTAATCGCCCTATGCAAAGTACAAACAGTTACTTTTGAAAAGTTAGCTAATGCTTTTGATACCTAATCTAGCTGTGATTCTCTTTAAGACGCATATAGCGCTTTATTGCTAATTACAATTTAGGTGCAAACCTTATTGCTCGTCTTGTTTTCAACCTACTTCCCAAGCAAGGTAAACTCATACTGAGTATTGATAGAGCCAATATCAATATTTTTATGTTAGGCATTGTTTACAAAGCAGTTGCTTTCCCATTGCTATTTACTATGCTTGATAAAAGGGGAAACTCCAATAATGAGGAGCACATCGATTTAATCAATAGGTTTATTTGCCTTTTTTGAAAACAAGTTATTGAATCAGTAGTAGCAGATAGAGAATTTCTGGGAGAGCACTGGTTGGAGTTTCTTAACCGTGAAAATATTAGATATTATATTCGAATTCGTAATAATTTCAAAGTATTTCTTCCCCATAAAAACAAAATCATTAAGGCATCTCACTTGTTTACTAGATTTAAAACCAATGAGTTCGTACATTATAATAAGATTGTAAAAATCAATGGACACCTTTGCTATTTATCAGGTTGTAAACTCAATAACAAAAAAGGAAAACAAGATTTTTTGATTATGGTATCGTTCAATAAACCCGAGAAAGCGCAGGAAGAGTACAAACAACGCTGGCAAATTGAAATGTGTTTTAAAGCCATGACATCTAGTAGTTTTGATATTTAAAAAACACATTTACAAGATATCGAAAGAATATAAAAATTGATCTTACTGGTAATGATTGCTTTTGTTTGGTGCTATAAAATTGGAATATATTTGCATCAAATCAATCCTATTACAATCAAAAAACATGGCAGAAAAACCAAAAGTATATTTAAATATGGGTTCTCTTTTGTGGTTAATGTTTTGCTAAGCTATGAAAATCAGAATGATACTAATATATTTCAGCTTTTGTCATGTACTTAGTTAATTTATATTCTTTTGTTGTTATTGCGTAATAAGGGGCAACGTTATGAGCTCCTGGTTCGTAATACTGATAATAAACGGCATCTCTAGTCCATTTTCCTTTATCACCTTTAAGTAATGGGATTAAGCTTTCTTCTTGCATATCTTCAGGTTAAGTAATTCCTGCTGCTTCTAGCATGGTTTGTGCAAAATCAAGATTCAGTACCTTTTCATCTTCGATTGTTCCTGGTGTGATTTGATTTGGCCACCTAATTAATAATGGTGTTTTAAAAGATTCATCATAAGTAAATGGCTTATCGAACCAACCGTGTTCTCTTAAATAAAAACCTTGGTCTGATGTGTAGATCACTATGGCATTGTCTGTTAATTGAGATTCATCTAAATAATCTAAAACTCGACTAACATTATCATCCACAGAAGAAATAGAGCCCAAGTAATCTTGCATATAGCGTTGATACTTCCATTTCATTTTTTCAGTATCATTTAAATTTGGCCAGTTTGTTTTAAACCAATTATTTATGGAGTCAAGTACAACATCATATTTTTCCATTTGAGCTGGGGTTGCTCTGTCGTAATAACATTTTGTAAATGTCTTTAAGGTTTTACCTGTAACAACTGGCAGAACCTCTCCTATTTCTTTTAATGTTTCTGGACGAATTTTACTAACATAAGCATAATACATATGGTTTAATAAATTCATTTCAGAATTTCTAACAGCAAATCCCCTTGCAGCATAATCATCAAACAAGTTTGAAGGTTATGGAAATGTTTTCTTGCTAAATTCTGCAAACTTATCTGCTCTAGACCACCAAGATCTATGTGGCGCTTTATGCAAATAAAAGAGCATAAAAGGTTTTCTTTTCTTCCCTTTGTTTTTAACCAATCTAGAGTTAAATCTGTAACATATCCGGTTATGGTAGTGTCAACATCTTTCCCCACAAATTGAGGATTTAAATAACTTCCTTGCCCGGGAAGAATCATGAAATCGCCTACACCTTTAGGGTTGTTTCCAAAATGAAGTTTTCCAAATATGGCAGTTTGGTAACCTGCCTCTTGAAAAAGTTGTGGTAAAATAGTTTGCTTTTGGTCGAACGCTCCTAAATTGTCAATTTTCCATTAATATGAGAATACTTTCCTGTTAGTATTGTAGTTCTTGAAGAGACCTAAATTGAGTTGGTTGCGCTGGCGTTGTTAAATATAATGCCTTCTTTGGCTAAGCGATCAATATTTGTTGTCTTTATTAGGTTTTTATTATACGAACTAAGGCTTGGTATGTATAATCATCAGACATGATAAATGAAGTATTAGGACGTTTTTTACTAGGTTTTTTCTTCGATCCTTTTTTTTTGACATGACGTTATTACAATACATAAACAGATAAGTACAAAGTATTTTGGAAATATTCTAATTCTTTAATAAGTTGGTTGATAAATTCAAGATAGTACAAATATTTAATATTGATTTTAAGTTATGTATTTATGCTAAAATAGTTGAAGATTTATGTTTGCATATATTGCTCTATTCAATAACTTAACGCAACAAATCAAAATTATAGATTTGTAAAATGAGTAAAATAAGACATCGAAAATTATCTATTAAAGAAAGAATCATCATAGAGAGACTTTATTAAAGGAAAATAAGACTCAATCTCACATCGCTAAAACTCTTTCTAGAGCAAGGTCTACAATATCCAGAGAATTAAAAAAATGGGGAGAAAATTATAGGAAAGATTACTCTGCTGATATTGCTTTTTGGGCTGCCAAAGAT
>CALKXS010000144.1 GCA_938003745.1 uncultured Algibacter sp. | reverse complement strand
TTCGAACTTTGCATAATTGTGCCGCTTCTTAACGAGGTTCTACTTCGGCATCTTTTACACTCATAACTCCATTTACTTTTTATCCAATAATGACTATCGTGAGCACATCTTTTACAGACAACTCCTATTTTATCTCGCTCTGCCTTAAAGTGATTATACGACAGGACTCCTCACCATCAAAATGGGCTGTAAAACTGAAAATATTCATCCTTATTTTTTTATCTAAAATAAGTCTTTTTTATAATTATGCCTAATTACGGGTATTCAAATCTGAAATATTAATATTAGAAAAAAAGAGTAATGAAAAGGTATTATAAGATTTTAACAAAGCTGAATGATTTATTAATAATGAATGAAGAGGTCGTAAAAATATATGCGAAAATGCTAAAAACGGATTCTGTTAATTGTTTGAAAGCCTTTTTTTATGGATAGAGGTGAAGAAAGACAAGAGTTTGGTAAATTGATGCAAAATGAAATTAAAAAGCTTGGTGTTGAAGAAGAAGATTCTATTATGTTAAGAAGACGCTCTAAACTTGTTAGGGTTAATTTTAGAAATTTATTAGAGTTAGATGATGAAAGAGATTTATTAAACAGAGTTTATGAAATTGAACAATTAAGTGTAAAAAAATATAACGAGTTATTGGTAGAAATAAATTTACCACTTTCTAGTTGTAAATTATTAATAAAACAACTTGATAAAGTTCAATTTATGCTAAATTTAATAAAAAGAACTGATGCTCTTCTTGTTTAAAACATATTTATAAAAATAGATACGCTTGCATTCTTCAGGGAAACCTTCTAATTCCTTAAATGAAATATATTCGATTTTTAAGTAAAAGTCTGCCTTCTGTTTGGAAATTAAAAGTACCAAGTAAAGAAATAGCAGTGTCTTTTTCTTTGGCTATTTTTTATAAATGCTTTAGAATTAAAGATCTAATCACTTTATTTTTATGAGTTTCTGCAACCCACAAAACCTTAATATCTAATCCGTTCCAGTAATCAATTCCCGCAATAACGCCTCCAATTTCAATTCCGTTTTTATCTTTTGCAATAAAATCTAGACGCGTATACATATCTGTAAATGTTGGAACTTTGCTTAAATCATGTGCATCTATTCCCTTTAGCTATTGTTTTATATTTTCCTCATTACAAGGTTCAATCATAACGCCTAATAATATTTGCATATGCAATAGATTTTTAGTTTTATAAATTTATTGATATAAATCAATTAACCCTTCTGGAGTTTCAACAAGAATAATTTTATTATCTCTATCAACTTTAATAATAAACTCATCGTTCATAGGGATTAATATTTCTATACCATTATTTTCAACTTCAAATAAGGCTTGCGCTGTAGAGTCGTTTGTACCTTTAATAGTTCCTACTTTGCCGTAATTTTTATCCTTCATAGTAAATCCAATAACTTCATGAAAATAGAATTTATTGCCTTCCAATTTTGGCAGTAATTCGAGTGGTAAATAAATGTCGCATTTCATTAAAGAATCGGCATCTGCTTCTGTAGCAACATCTTCAAATTGTACACGTAGTAAATCTGATTTATGAAGTTGAGAACTTTCAACAAAAAAAGGAATTAACGTTTTTCGGACATCAATAAACATAGCATCCAGATTTTCGTATATGTCTGGTTGGTCTGTGTCTAGTTTAATTAGTAACTCACCTTTAAAACTATACTTTCTTACAATTTTACCAAGGTAAAAACAATCTTCTTTTTTCATGCTTAGTTTGTCTGTTCGAGCGCAGTCAAAAAACTATTAAATGTCATATTATAAAATCAGAACTGCGCTCGATGTGACATTCTTGGATATAAAAAACTCCGATAGTTATATCGGAGTTTAAAAGTATAAAAAATATTTTTTTTACTCTTCTTCGTTAGATGCTTCTTCCTCAACAACAGGAACTGCTGCTGCGATCCTTGCTTCGTTAACTGCTTTTTCTCCTGCTAATGCATCAGCCTTGGCTTTTGCTTCAACTTGAGATAAACCGTCTTCTTTAGCTTGAATTTTACCTGTTTTTTCTTCTAACCAAGCTTCAAATTTTGCTTCTGCTTGCTCTTCAGTTAAAGCGCCTTTTCTAACACCACCTGCAAGGTGATTTTTAAGTAAAGCACCTTTGTAAGATAAAAGTGTTTTAGCTGTATCAGTTGGTTGAGCACCATTCTGCAACCAAGTTACAGCACCATCAACGTTTAATTCAACTGTTGCAGGGTTAGTGTTTGGATTATAGATACCTAATTTCTCTAAGTATTTACCGTCTCTCTTTGCTCTTGCATCTGCTGCAACGATCCAATAAAAAGGTTTTCCTTTTTTACCGTGTCTTTGTAATCTAATTTTTACTGGCATAATAATTAATTAATAGAGGTTCTCGACCTCGGTTATTAATGAGGGCGCAAATATACCACATTTTTCTAATTAACAATACTTATTTGTTAATTTATTGAATGACTTATTCTATTGTTTATTAGTTGGTTGAAGGTTAAAATAAAAGGCAAACTGGATAGGGTAAATCTATTGAATGTAAAAATAAAAGTTCACCAGAAGAATTGTCTCTACCAAAAACTGAAATATTATTACTTTTTTGATTAGCAACAAGTACAAATTTACCTGTAGGATCCATAGTGAAGTTTCTTGGCCAATCACAATGAACACTTATGTTTTAAATTTTTTCAATTTTACCAGTTTTAGTGTCGCGTTTAAAAATAGCTATAGAGTTTTTGACTCTGTTAGATCCGTATAAAAAACGTTCGTCTTGAGATAGATGAATATCTGCGCAAGAATTTTTTCCTTTATAACTTTCTCTTAGAGTTGAGTCATGATCAATTTGTTTAAAACCGTTATTCGCTTTTTGAATAGAAGCTATTGAAGCTCCGTATTCATTAATAACATAGATAAATTCACCGTTTTTACTTATTGAAAAATGTCTAAGCTCTGGGTTACCTTCCATTTTTACAATAGCGGAAGATCCTAATTTAAATTGTCTTTCAATTTGTATTAATACACAGCGTTATTCCCTATATCTGAAGCAAATAAATCATCTTTATAAAGTTGAGCAGAATGCGCTCTTGCCGGTTTTTTTCCTGTGTTATGATCAAAAGTTTGAGATGCTTCATTTAAATCTCTATTTTGTTCAATATTGTAAATTGAAACAGTACCTGATTCATAAGTTGGAACCACAGCTTTGTTTCCAGAGTTATTAAATGAGACATGGCAAGGACCTTTACCATTGCTGTTAACTGTATTAATAAAATTTAGAGATTTGTTCTCGTTAACGCTAAATGCTGTTACTGCGCTAGTTTTACCTTCTCCTACAGAATAAGATGTTTTTTTTATTTGAAGAAAAAGCCATAAACGAAGGGTTCTCTGTAGCAATAGCTAGTTCTTTATGATTTAGTTTCCTGTTTCTGTATTAAATTGAAGTTTATAAACACCTTCGTTATCTCCTTTTGTATATGTACCAACGTATAAAGTTGCTTTTTGAGTAGCGCAATTAAATAAGGATACGCTAATTAATAGAAGGTAAATGTTGGTTTTCAATATGTTTTGTGTTTTAGGGTCTTTAAAAGTATAATAAAATGCTAACCTTTAAGAAAAATAAGCTTCTAATTTTGTTTAAAACTCTTTGTAACTTCTTATTGGAAAAGATTAAATTCTATGTATTTTTATATCCTATATTTAAAAATCTTTAAACAACTTAACAACAAACATCTAAGCTCTAAAAATGTACTTAATTTTTGATACAGAAACTACTGGTTTGCCAAAACGTTGGGATGCACCAATTACTGATACGGATAATTGGCCGCGTTGTATACAAATTGCATGGCAATTGCATGATGAGATGGGTGTTTGTATTGAAAGTCAGGATTACTTGGTAAAACCAGAAGGTTTTAATATTCCTTATGATGCAGAGAAAATTCACGGTATTTCTACAGATTTGGCTGCAGAACAAGGAATTTCATTAGACACTGTTTTAGAAAAATTTAATATTGCTTTAAACAAAACTAAGTTTGTTGTTGGTCAAAACGTAAAGTTTGATTTAAACATTATGGGGGCTGAGTTTGTTAGAGGAGACCTAGCAAATCAATTACAAGAATTACCTGTTTTAGATACCTGTACAGAGCATACTGCAAATTTGTGCCAAATTGCAGGAGGACGCTATGGTAAATTTAAGTTACCAACATTATCTGAATTACACGCACATTTATTTGGTACTGGTTTTGCTGAAGCTCATAACGCTACAGCCGATGTTGAAGCAACTACACGTTGTTTTTTCGAATTAATGCGTTTGGGAGAATACACTAAAGAACAGTTAGATATTGAGCCAGAATATTTTGAACGCTTTACAAAGGCTAACCCTCAAACTATTCAATTAATAGGTCTTAAACACATCAACCTTAAAAAGGAAAGTGCTAGGATTAATGAGAGACTGCAAAAGGCGCAAGAAACGACAATTTCGTACGAAGATATTAAGCAAAATGAATCTGCTTTAGCCGATGTTGATTTTGTGCATTTACATAATCACTCTCAGTTTTCTGTATTACAGTCTACCATGAGTGTGGTTGATTTAGTAACCGTAGCAGGTGAATATAATATGCCAGCTGTGGCATTAACCGATCATGCGAATATGATGGGAGCGTTTCATTTTGTGAATGCTGTTAATAAACATAATAAAGGAGTAAAAGCTAAAATAGCTAAAACCGAAGTGACAGGTGTAGCTACTACAGCTCGAGAAATGAAGCCAATTATTGGTTGTGAGTTTTTTGTTTGTGAAGATCATTTAGATAAGTCAAGAAAAGATAACGGTTATCAAATTGTATTGATAGCTAAGAATAAAAATGGTTATCATAATTTAGCTAAATTATCATCTCACGCCTTTGTAAACGGGTTTTATTATGTGCCTAGAATTGATAAAAAACTAATTCAAGAATATAAAGAAGATTTAATTGTTTTAACAGGAAATCTTTATGGAGAAGTTCCAAGTAAGGTCTTAAACATTGGTGAGAATCAAGCAGAAGATGCACTTATTTGGTGGAAAAACGAATTTCAAGGTGACTTGTATGTCGAGCTTATGCGTCATAATCAAGAAGATGAAAATCGTGTAAACCCAACACTTATAAAATTAGCAAAAAAACATGAGGTAAAACTTATAGCTTCAAATAATACATACTACGCAAAAAAAAATGATGCAAATGCTCATGATATTCTATTGTGTGTAAAAGAGGGAGAGAAGCAAGGAACTCCAATTGGTCGTGGTCGTGGTTATCGTTTCGGTTTACCAAATCAAGATTATTACTTTAAGTCGCCTGCAGAAATGAAAAAGGCTTTCAGTGATGTTCCTGAGGCTATAAAAAATATTAAAGAGGTTGTTGCTAAAATTGAGCCGTATCAATTGGCACGTGATGTTTTATTACCTGCTTTTGATATTCCTGAGCGTTTTGTTCATGACGAAGATCAAGTTGATGGAGGTAAACGTGGAGAAAATGCTTTTTTGCGTCATTTAGTATATGAAGGTGCTAAGAAAAGATATGGTAAAGAATTGTCTGAAGATGTTATTGAACGACTAGATTTTGAACTTGACGTTATTGAAAAAACAGGGTATCCTGGGTATTTCTTGATTGTTGAAGATTTTATTCGAGAAGCAAGAAACATGGATGTTTCGGTAGGTCCTGGGCGTGGATCTGCTGCAGGGTCTGTGGCGGCTTACTGCCTTTGGATTACGAATATTGACCCCATGAAGTATAATCTGCTTTTTGAGCGTTTTCTGAATCCAGATCGTGTAAGTATGCCAGATATTGATATTGATTTTGATGATGAAGGTAGAAGTCGTGTTATGGATTACGTAATTGAAAAGTACGGGTCAAATCAAGTAGCGCAGATTATTACATATGGTACAATGGCGGCGAAGTCTTCAATTAGAGATACGGCGCGTGTACTAGATTTACCTTTGTTTGATGCTGATAGGATTGCGAAGTTAATTCCTAACATGTCTAAACTAAATAAAATTTTCGGTTTAAGTGACAAAGAATTAGCAGCAAAATTTAGAGCTGAAGACTTAGAAAAAGTTAATGAACTTTTAAATATTGCTGACGGATCTGATTTACCGGCTGAAACATTAAATTTAGCACGTAGTCTTGAAGGTTCAGTAAGAAATACAGGTATTCATGCCTGTGGTGTAATTATTACGCCAGATGATATTACGAAATTCGTTCCCGTTTCTGTAGCTAAAGATTCTGGCTTGTATGTTACACAGTTTGATAACTCGGTGGTGGAAGATGCTGGGTTATTAAAAATGGATTTCTTGGGATTGAAAACCTTAACCTTAATTAAGGATACTGTTAAAATTGTAAAAGCAAAACACGATATATTGCTTGACCCAGAGAGTTTCCCTTTGGATGATGAAGAAACGTATGCCTTGTTTCAAAGAGGAGAAACCGTTGGGGTATTCCAATATGAATCTCCGGGGATGCAGAAACACCTTAGGGACTTAAAGCCTTCGGTTTTTGATGATTTAATTGCCATGAATGCCTTGTATAGACCTGGGCCAATGGAATATATTCCAAGTTTCGTTCGTAGAAAACATGGTGACGAAGAAATTGAATATGACCTTCCTGCCATGGAAGAATATTTAAAGGAAACCTATGGAATTACGGTTTACCAAGAGCAAGTAATGCTCCTTTCTCAAAAGCTTGCTAATTTTACCAAGGGTGAAGCCGATGTACTTCGTAAGGCGATGGGTAAAAAGCAAATTGCGGTGCTTGATAAAATGAAACCTAAATTTGTAGAGCAGGCTAGTGCGAATGGACATGATGCTAAGAAGCTTGAGAAAATTTGGAAGGATTGGGAAGCTTTTGCAAGTTATGCCTTTAATAAATCGCACTCCACCTGTTATGCGTGGATTGCTTACCAAACGGCGTATCTAAAAGCGCATTATCCTGCAGAATATATGGCAGCGGTATTGTCTAATAATATGAACGATATTAAGCAGGTTACGTTCTTTATGGAAGAATGTAAACGTATGAAATTGGATGTATTAGGACCAAGTGTTAACGAGTCGTTTTACAAATTCTCTGTAAATAAAGATTATGCGGTTCGTTTTGGAATGGGTGCGATAAAAGGTGTAGGGCATGGTGCGGTAATGACTATAGTTAACAACAGAAAAGAAGACGGGCCTTATAAGTCAATTTTTGATTTGGCAAAACGTATTGATTTGCGCGCAGCTAATAAAAGAGCTTTTGAAAATTTGGCATTAGCTGGAGGTTTTGATTGTTTTGGAGATGCACATAGAGCACAGTTTTTTCATAAAGAAGGCAGTGATTTAACCTTTTTAGAAAAGGCAGTAAAATATGGTGCAAAACATCAAGAAAATAAAAATTCTGCACAAGTAAGTTTGTTTGGTGCAGCTAGTGATGTACAAATAGAAGAACCTATTGTGCCACCATGTGAAGAGTGGGGAACAATGGAAAAACTGGCTCAAGAACGTGAGGTTGTTGGTGTCTATATTTCTGGACATCCGCTTGACGATTTTAGAACCGAAATGAAAACATTTTGTAGTGGTACAATTGCCCTTTTTAATGATTTGGCACCTTATGTAAATCGTGAGATCACTTTTGGAGGCGTGGTTACAGATGTGCAACATCGTGTGAGTAAACAAGGTAAAGGGTGGGCAATGTTTACTATTGAAGATTATACAGATTCGTTTGAGTTTAGAATTTTTGGTGAAGAGTACCTAAAATACAGACACTTTTTAATGCAAAACAATTTTGTTTATGTTAAATCATTTATACGAGATGGTTGGGTAAATAAAGATACTGGTAAGAAGAGTGATCCTAGGTTACAATTTAATGGCTTTCAATTGCTGCATGATGTTATGGAGCAGTATGCAAAGAAGTTATCTATTCAATTAAATCTAAGAGATTTAAAGGAGGAAACCGTAATTAAACTTAATGAATTATTGCAGATGCATCCTGGAAATCAAATACTTAGCTTCGTTGTTTATGATACAAAAGAGCAAATTAAATTGCAAATGCCTAGTAGAAAACAAAAGGTGAAAGTGTCTCAAGAATTGTTGAGTGAATTAGAAAATCAAAATATACTTTTTAAGTTGAATGCTTAGGTTAATTTGAGCTTCTTGGAAGCTTACTAATAACATTTTTAGAGTATGGCTTTTTAATAGTAAACTGTTTTATTAATGAATAGTTAATTTAAAATGTTCCTGTTATGAAAAAGTTAAAAAAGTTTGTTGCTATTATCTTTAATTAGTTTTATGTCTTATGAAAAAGGTAAAGCAAATGAAAAGTCTTTGGGGGTATTGGGTGGTATTGATGTTGTTGCTGAAGTGATAATGGAAGAGGTTGAAACAGCATTGGATAATATAGTTTTATATTCTGAAAGTGATTTTGGTGTTGAGTCACAAAACTCAAAGACTTCTAGTTCTAAAGAATCTGAAATAGATAAGCGAGGGCGTTCAGGTTTTTTTTTATGATTATGCAGGTATTGTTATAGAAGAATCCGCAATTTCAATTACTAAAACAATAATTTTTACTGGAGAATATCAAGACCACAACGACAATATTATTATCTGGTTTCATAACCAAAGTTAAACCGGAAGCTGATAAAGTAAAAGAAAAGGTAGTAATTATAGAAGATTTAACAATTAATGGATATGTGATAAATGGGACTTAAATTTATACATACTTATTAAACAATCAAAATTGAAACCTAGAAGTGTCAGGATCTGTTGATATAATCGTTGAAACTGAAGAAGGAACGAAGAGGCTCTAGAACTATCGAAATCACTGTAGGAAGAGATACTGATACTTGGCAAGATGATAAAAAACTATCACTGTTTTTTTTGTGTATATAAATGCAAACGAAACTGTTTTTAGTGTTGAAATATAGCTCCTTTGGCTAAATCAGCAGATTGTAAATATATAGCTTAGGAGTTACTATATACTAAAAATCAAACTACTATAACTCTTAATTTTAATGATGGTATTTGTGATAATGTCGCAAATAAAACTGCAACTGACAATACAGTAGCTGAAGTAAGATTAGGTAAGAAAATAAAAAAGCATAATTTAAAAATAAGTGTTCTTAATTTCACCAAATTAATAGCGCTTTGTTTTTTTAGGTATTTAAACTTTTTGAGTTACACACTTAGTGTCTGTTTTATATTTTCTTGATATATTGGTTTAGCAAGAACCATTCTTTCTATTGTTTTATGAAAAATACTGTTTTTAAATTGAGAACGATTAATCCTAAAGCAAAATTCATCAAAGCAAGCTTGTATATGCCAT
>CALKXS010000143.1 GCA_938003745.1 uncultured Algibacter sp. | reverse complement strand
AATAAAAGGAAAGTATCTTCAATTATACCTCAATGAATTTGTATATAAATTAAACCGAAGATACTTTGAAGATAAACTCTTTGATAGACTTGTAATAGCAAATATTACTGGATTATGAGTGAAAACGGATATTCAAAAAAGGTTTTTATTAAAATTAGGCTTATTTGTTGAAAATGTGTATCTTTGCACTCCTTTTAGCGAATTATTGGAAAGATAAAAGGAATGAAACTATAAAAATAAATAACACTTCTATGTGTTATTCGCTTAAAACTTCCAAAACATATAGAATACAAAAATCCGTGTAATTATGTTTCGCAATAGCGAAAATATTAAATCATAATTACATAATTATTTTAAATGGCTGAAAAAGCAAAACAAGTTGAAGCAACTGAAGCAAAAACTGTTGAAGCTCCAGTAGTATCTGAAGCACAAGCAAACCCTGAAAAATTCTTAGCAGATTTTAACTGGCACAATTACCAAGAAGGTATTGATGAAGTTGATGATTTACAACTTAAAGAATTTGAAAAATTAGTAGCAGAAAATTTCGTAGACACCCTTAATGATGAAGTTGTCGAAGGTACTGTAGTTCACATCTCTGATCGTGATGCAATTATTGACATTAACGCAAAGTCTGAAGGTGTTATTTCTTTAAACGAATTTCGTTACAATCCTAATTTAGCAGTTGGTGATAAAGTAGAAGTATTAATTGATGTGCGTGAAGATGCAACTGGTCAATTAGTATTATCTCACAGAAAAGCTCGTGTAATAAAAGCATGGGATCGTGTTAATAAAGCACACGAAACTGGTGAAATCGTTAATGGTTTTGTTAAATGTAGAACTAAAGGTGGTATGATTGTAGATGTTTTCGGAATCGAAGCATTTTTACCAGGTTCTCAAATTGATGTTAAACCAATTAGAGATTACGACCAGTACGTAAACAAAACTATGGAATTCAAAGTTGTCAAAATCAACCATGAGTTTAAAAACGTAGTTGTTTCTCATAAAGCACTTATTGAAGCTGATATTGAAGAACAAAAGAAAGAAATCATTGGTCAATTAGAAAAAGGTCAAGTATTAGAAGGTGTTGTTAAAAACATTACTTCTTACGGTGTATTCATCGATCTTGGTGGTGTTGACGGATTAGTACATATTACAGATCTTTCTTGGTCTAGAATTAACCATCCAAATGAGATTGTTGAGTTAGATCAAAAATTAAATGTTGTAATCCTTGATTTTGATGAAAACAAATCAAGAATTCAATTAGGTCTTAAACAATTATCTAAACACCCATGGGAAGCTCTTGCAGAAGAGGTGAAAGTTGGTGATAAAGTAAAAGGTAAAGTTGTTGTAATTGCAGATTACGGTGCATTTATTGAAGTAGCAGATGGTGTTGAAGGATTAATTCACGTTTCTGAAATGTCTTGGTCTACACATTTACGTTCTGCTCAAGATTTCGTTTCTGTTGGAGATGAAGTTGAAGCAGTAATCTTAACTTTAGATAGAGAAGATCGTAAAATGTCTCTTGGAATTAAACAATTAGCTCCAGATCCATGGACAGATATTACTACTAAATACCCATTAGCTTCTAAGCATACTGGTATTGTACGTAACTTTACAAATTTTGGTGTTTTTGTTGAATTAGAAGAAGGAATTGACGGATTAATTTATATCTCTGATTTATCTTGGACTAAGAAAATTAAACACCCATCTGAGTTCTGTGCAGTAGGAGATAAGTTAGATGTTATTGTATTAGAATTAGATGTTGAAGGACGTAAATTATCTTTAGGTCACAAACAAACAACTGATAATCCTTGGGATAAATATGAAACTGAATTCGCTTTAGAAACAGTTCATACCGCTGCATTAACTGAAATAGTTGATAAAGGAGCTACAGTTACTTTTAACGAAGACATCGTTGCTTTTGTACCATCTCGTCACCTTGAAAAAGAAGATGGAACGAAAATCAAGAAAGGCGAAACTGCAGAGTTTAAAATCATTGAATTTAACAAAGAATTTAAACGTGTAGTTGCTTCACATACTGCTATCTTCAAAGCTGAAGAAATGGCAAATGTAAAAGCTGCTGTTAAGAAAGCTGCTAGTGCTGCTGCAGAAGCAAAACCTACTTTAGGTGATGCTAATGATGCTTTACAAGCTCTTAAAGATAAAATGGACGGAAAAGCATAAATTTTTCCAAACTTTTATAAAACTAAAGCCTTCAAGAAATTGAAGGCTTTTTTTTATGTTATACTTTATGGTAAACAGTTAAAATTGTAGTAATTATTGTAGCTGCAAACTGTGCGCTAGGGATAGTAGTGGAAAGCCCACAGCGAGGTATGAGCGAGGACTTGTAGCGAATAACCCGACCCGATAGGGTAGCGCCATAATAAAGATTAGGTTTTTGGGTTTTAACTTCTAATTTTTTGCATTACCTTTGTATTCCAAATACGTTTGGATACTATATGAGTCAAAAAGTTTTACTTAACGAAAAAGAGGTAAACATCATTCTTCACCGATTGGCTTGTCAACTTATTGAAAAACATAATGACTTTTCTACTACCGTTTTAATTGGTTTACAGCCGCGTGGCATTTTTTTAGCTGAGCGAATTGCTACTATTTTAAAAACAGATTATAAGGTTAAAAATATTCAATTAGGGCAACTTGATATTACGTTTTACAGAGACGATTTTAGAAGAAGTGATAAACCTTTAGAAGCAAACTCAACCCAAATAAATTTTTTGGTTGAAGATAAAAACATTGTGTTTATTGATGATGTGTTGTATACAGGTCGAAGTATTAGAGCTGCTCTTACGGCAATTCAATCGTTTGGGAGACCTAACGAAATTGAATTATTAACATTAATTGATAGACGTTTTAGTAGACATTTGCCAATACAGCCAGATTATAGAGGTAGACAGGTAGATGTGATAAATAATGAAAAGGTAAAAGTGCATTGGAAAGAGAATGAAAATGAAGATGCCGTTTATTTAATTGAAAATAACGAGGAATAATGAGCGAATTAAGTGTAAATCACTTATTAGGAATTAAGTATCTTAATAAAGACGATATTAAACTTATTTTTGAAACTGCAGATCATTTTAAAGAGGTGATTAATAGGCCTATAAAAAAAGTGCCATCGCTTAGAGACATTACTATAGCTAATCTTTTTTTTGAAAATTCTACAAGAACAAAATTGTCTTTTGAATTGGCAGAGAAGCGTTTGTCTGCAGATGTGATTAACTTTTCATCAGCTCAATCATCTGTAAAAAAAGGGGAAACTTTAATAGATACAGTAAACAATATATTGTCTATGAAAGTAGATATGGTTGTGATGCGTCACCCAAATCCTGGAGCTGGTGTATTTTTATCAAAACATGTAGGTGCAAGTATTGTAAATGCAGGTGATGGTGCGCATGAGCACCCAACACAGGCTTTGTTAGATTCTTATTCCATTCGCGAAAAATTCGGAGAGGTAAAGGGAAAGAAGGTGGTTATAGTTGGTGATATTTTGCATAGTAGAGTAGCACTTTCAAACATTTTTGCTTTACAATTACAAGGCGCAGAGGTTATGGTTTGTGGGCCTAAAACATTAATACCTAAATATATTAACAAACTAGGTGTAAAAGTTGAAACTAACTTGCGTAAAGCCTTAGATTGGTGCGATGTGGCTAATATGCTCCGTGTACAAAACGAACGTATGGATATTAGTTATTTCCCATCTACAAGAGAGTATACACAACAATTTGGAGTTAATACAGAATTGCTAAATTCTTTAGATAAAGAAATTACTATTATGCACCCTGGCCCAATAAATAGAGGTGTTGAGATAACTAGTGATGTGGCAGACTCTGGTCAGTCAATTATTCTTGATCAAGTGCAAAATGGTGTAGCGGTACGTATGGCAGTAATCTATTTACTAGCTTCAAAAATAAAACAATAAGTTATGATTTTAAGTCAGAATGGAAATATATCTATCATTACTCAAGAAAAAGCAACGCTTATTGAGTTGGTTAAGAAAATAGAAACACTATATCCAAAATTTAAGAATAATAGTATTGTTGTTAATCTAACATCACTGGATACTATTAAAGTTGAAGACGTTGTTGAGTTTCTTCGGTTATCAAATAATCATAGAAATGGCAATCAATCTTTTGTCATAGTGTCTAATAAAGTAAATATTGAAGATGATGCTTTAGAAGATTTAATAATTGTTCCAACACTTCAAGAAGCTTATGATATTATTGAAATGGAGGATATGGAATATGATTTAGGTATTTAACTATGAGTAAACTACACTTATCTCAAGTAAACGTAGCGAAGCGATTAGCGCCTATGGATGATCCTATTATGCAAGATTTTGTCAATAACCTTGATCGAATTAACACTTTAGCAGATAAACATGACGGTTTTGTTTGGCGGTTAAAAGATGAAGATTTAGCAGCTGAAATTTTTAAGGATGATACATTACTTATAAATATGTCTGTTTGGGAAACTTTAGAAGATCTTTTTAACTACACCTATAAGTCTGGACATATTGAAGTTTTTAAACGTAAAAAGGAATGGTTTAGTAAAATGAGAATGGTACATATGGCGTTTTGGTATACTCCAGAAGGTTATGAGCCTACGTTTCAAGATGCTAAAGATTGTTTAGATTATTTAAATGTGCATGGTGATACTCCATATGCTTTTAGTTTTAAAAGTAAATTCACTCCAGAAGATGCTTTAAATTACACTCCAATTTTATAATATGAAACTGTCTATTTTAGGTTGTTATAGTGCAACGCCAAGAGCAATGACAAACACAACATCTCAAGTTTTAGAAATTAACAATCATATGTTTCTAATTGATTGTGGTGAAGGTACTCAGGTACATTTAAGACGACATAAAATAAAGTTTAATCGTATTAAGCGTATTTTTATATCACATTTACATGGTGATCATTTTTTTGGCTTAGTAGGTTTAATATCAACCTTTAGATTATTAACTAGAGAAGCAGATTTGCATATTTATGGGCCTAAAGGAATTAAAGAGGTGGTTACGCTTCAAATGAAGTTAGCCGATTCTTGGACTAATTATAACCTTTATTTTCATGAACTAACATCTAAAGAATCTGAGTTAATTTATGAAGATGATAAAGTGGAAGTGCATACTATTCCTTTAGAACATCGTATTTATACAAATGGCTACTTGTTTAAAGAAAAAGAGCATGAGCGTAAACTGGATATTAATGCCGTTGAAGAGGCTAATATAAATGTCGCTTACTTTAGGAAGTTAAAACAAGGCTTTGATGTTGAAAATGAAGATGGTGTTTTAATTGATAATAAATTAGTAACAAAACCAGGGACAAAAGCTAAAAGTTATGCGTTTTGTAGTGATACGGTATATAAAGAAGATATTGTACCAATTATAAAAGATGTAGATGTACTTTATCATGAATCTACGTTTTTGGAAGAACATGCACATTTAGCACCTAGAACAAAACATTCAACAGCAAAAGAAGCTGCTAAAATTGCTAAAAAGGCAAATGCAGGTACATTGTTGCTTGGACATTATTCAACTCGTTACGGAGGTTTAAAACCTTTTAAAGAAGAAGCTGAAGCTGTTTTTAGTAATGTAGAATTGTGTGAGGATGGTAAAACTTTTGATTTTAGTTAAATTCTTTTAAGTTTATCATGAAATTTATAGCTTCTTTAATAGAGCGACAGCGTTTTATACTATTATTAGAAAAACGTTTTTCTAGAGAAGCATTAGGATAAGCAGGAGTGTTATATGCTATAATAGCACTTGCTAAAATAAAATCGTATTCTTTTTTCAACTCTTTCCCAGTTTTGTGGTTCAACAGAATAGCTGTTTACTCTATTTGCTATGAATCCAATTTTATTACCTTCTCCATAGAAATCAATTAGCTCTGAAACGACTAACTTGGCTTTCTTCCAATCAAAGTAGACGCCTTCATTTAATTCTCCAAGGAAAAAGAAATCAAATAAATAGTAATTACCAAAAGGCATTTCTAATTTAAAATGTTTTAAACTTTTAAAATATTCAGATTCTTCAAATTTCATATTACCTTTGTAAAAAAGATTCTAAGGTAAGGAGTTTTTTTTTATATTTTTTAACGTATTATGGAAAAAGATTTAGGAAATTATAGAAGATCGTATGAGCGTTTTGAGTTGCTTATAAAAGACGTACCAGAAAACCCAATGGAATTATTTCAAAAATGGTTTTATGAAGTTGATAAGCATTTTTCTGAGCATGAAAATAATGCGATGACTGTTTCAACTATTGGTTTAGATGGTTTTCCAAAGAATAGAGTAGTGCTTTTAAAGAAGTATACATATGAAGGCTTTATTTTTTATACAAATTATAAAAGTGAAAAAGGACAAGCTATTGAGAAGAACCCTAATGTTTGTTTATCTTTTTTTTGGCATAGTACAGAACAACAAATAATTATAAAAGGTAAAGTAGAAAAGGTAGCTGATAATTTAAGTGATGATTATTTTGAGTCTAGACCAAGAGGGAGTCAATTAGGTGCTATGGTGTCTAATCAAAGCGAAATAGTTGTATCAAGGGACATGTTAGAAAGTCGTTTGCTTGATTTAGAAAAACAACTTGAGGGCAAAGAGATAGAAAGACCAGGCTTTTGGGGAGGTTACATTGTAAAGCCTATTCAAATAGAGTTTTGGCAAGGTCGTCCTAATAGACTACATGATAGGGTAAGATATACGCTTCAATCAGATTGTAATTGGAAAATAGATCGATTATCTCCTTAATTTACAGTTGAAATACATCTTGTAATTCAATACAAATGTTTTTTATCGATTAAAAACATTAAAACACGATAAAAAATAGGTTTTTAATCGGTTTTAACATTCATTTAACATTTATTTCAGAGTAGCGGAGTAGTTTTATAATCCAACCCTACTTATGATATGAAATTATTAACCAAAGTGCCTTTCTTGACATTTGTAGTTTTATGCTTGTTCTCCTGCTCTACAGATAGTATAGATGATAAAGCTGATGCTATAGAAATGAATTTAGTTACTCCTCAAGCTAAAAAAATTGAGGTTGAAATATTAGAACTTATTAATAATCATAGATTATCCTTAGGATTAAATCCTTTAAATGATATGACTATTGTGAAATCTGTGGCTTATAATCATACAGATTATATGGTAGATAATAATGTAGTTTCTCATGATAATTTTTTCACTAGAAGTAATTATTTAAAAGAAAATATTGGAGCTAAAAAAGTTTCAGAGAATGTTGCTTACGGATATACTTCGGCTCAATCTGTTGTTAATGCTTGGATGAGAAGCGAAGGGCATAAAGCAAATATTGAAGGTGATTTTTCAAACTTTGATGTTTCGGCAGAAAAAAATGAAGAAGGCAAATGGTATTACACAAATATTTTTATAAAGAAATAATAATTATAATAGACTTTAATTAATAGCGACTCATTTTAATTACGAAAAAATCTTCTTAAATTATTAAGAAGATTTTTTATTTAGGTGGATTCAAGTCATAAAGGCAACACTAGAGTTTTGAATTATAAATTCATTAAACTTTTGATTAGTTGTTAAGAAGTTATATCTTTTTCTGGGTCTATTATTTAATTTTTCAACGGCATCATTTACCTGTTGGATTTTGA
>CALKXS010000142.1 GCA_938003745.1 uncultured Algibacter sp. | reverse complement strand
GTGGTGTGGACTCAGCGATAATCATAACATTTTGTTTTCCAACAGCTCTAAGACCTCTTGTTTCTTTTTGTTGTTCTATTTCAGAAGATTCAACAGTAAAATATCCCTCACCCATTTCAATCATACCTTCCAAAGTATAGCGATCATCTCGATTCCCCATAGCCTTACGCAACTTGTGAACCATGGCCCAAACAGGTTCATATCTTTTTAAACCTAATTGCTTTTGAATTTCTTTTGAAGAAAACCCTTTTTTAGTAGTAGTCATTAGAAACATCGCTTTATACCAAGTCATAAATGACAGCTTAGAACTTTGCATTATGGTACCACTACGAAGAGAGATACGACTTCTACAGGATTTACATTCATAACTCCAACGGCTTTTAATCCCATAATGCTTGTCATGATCACATCGATGGCACTTTATACCTATTTTATCGCGTTCTGATTTAAAATGAAGACGACAAGTCTCTTCACTATCAAAATGGGCTGTAAAACTGAAGATATTCATGTTATTTTTTTATCTAAAATAAGGCTTTTTACTCAATTATGCCTCTTTACGGATATTCAATAATATTATTAATCGATCGAAAAAACTCTTTTACTTTCCATCGTTTTTTATAGATTGTAGCTAAGTACATGACAAAAACTAAAATATACTAGTATCACTTTGATTTTTAGATTTTAACAAAACACTAGCCACAAAAGAGAGCCCATATTTAAAGATACTTTTGGCTTTTCTGCCATGTTTTTTGATTGTAATAGGATTGATTTGATACAAGTATATTCCAATTTTATAGCACCAAACAAAAGCGATCATTACCAGTAAGATCAATTTTTCTATTCTTTCGATATCTTGTAAATGTGTTTTTTCAATATCAAAACTACTAGATTTCATAGCTTTAAAACACATTTCAATTTGCCAGCGCTGTTTGTACTCTTCTTGCGCTTTTTCGGGTTTATTGAACGATACTATAATCAAAAAATCTTGTTTCCCTTTTTTGTTATTGAGTTTACAACCTGATAAATAGCAAAGTTACCCATTGATTTTTACAGTCTTATTATAATGTACGAACTCATTGGTTTTAAATCTAGTAAACAAGTGAGATGCCTTTATAATTTTGTCTTTATGGGGAAGAAATACTTTGAAATTATTACGAATCCGAATATAATATCTAATATTTTCACGGTTAAGAAACTCCAACCATTGCTCTCCCACAAATTCTCTATCTACTACTACTGATTCAATAACTTGTTTTCCAAAAAGGCAAATAAACCTATTGATTAAATCGATGTGCTCCTCATTATTGGAGTTTCCCCTTTTATCAAGCATAGTAAATAGCAACGGGAAGGCAACTGCTTTGTAAACAATGTCTAACATAAAAATATTGATATTGGTTTGTCCAAACCTCCAATTGGTTCTATCAATATTAAGTATGAGTTTACCTTGCTTGGGAAGTAGGTTAAAAGCAAGACGAGCAATAAGGTTTATATCTAAACTGTAATTAGCAATAAAGCGTTGTATGCGTCTTAAAGAGAATTCACAGTTAGATTCGGTATCAAAAGTATTAGCTAGTTTGCATAGGGCGATTACAAAATGAGAAATCAGTTTTAATCGCGCTAAATTTATTTTTCCTTGTAAATGAGTGTTAAGGATGCGAGTTAATTCACTATTTTTAGTGATAACATTGGTTTTCTTCATTAGAGATATAAGTCAGAATTATTTATCTAACATGCTGAAAATCAATGCTTCACGCTAACAACTCAATACTTAATCTATTAAAAATCAATAGGTTGTATTTTTATCATGTACTAAGAAAAAAGACTTATTAATAATAGCGTGTTAATAACTGTAAAGAAAGTGTTTTATCTAAGCACTGATTTGCTTTTTACTACAGTTGTTTTAATAATTTTAGTTGAAAAATCTAAATTTTCTGAAGAAGGAGTTTTTAATCTTCGTATTAATAATTGAGCAGCATTAGCTCCAATTCTTTTAGCGTGCTGCCTTATAGCTGTTAAACGTGGAATTGAATGGCCTGAAATAGATTTACTTGAAAAACCAATTACAGATATATCTTTTGGTACCTTGCGTTTATAATGGGCTGCTGTGTTAATTGCAATAACACCAGAAGCACTATCTGCAGCAATAACACCATCTATATGTTTATTCTGCTTAAAGAAAGATTTTATTTTTTGTTGAGAGTCTTCAGCATTAGCGATTTTTAAAATTAGTAACTCCTGGTTAGCTTGCTCTATAATAGCTTTTTTGTAACCACGCTCTCTTAATTTCCCAACACTAAGCTCATCTATATTAGATATGAATGCTATATGTTTTCTTCCCTCTGCTTGTAAAGCTTGTGTTCCTCTGTAGGTAGAATCAAAATCGTCTACTATAACTTTGTCGCACATAACATCATGAGCAACTCTGTCAAACATAACAATAGGCAACCCTTGATTCATGGTTTTTTTAAAGTGCTGAATTTCATTCTTCATTTGTGTTTCTTGAGATACACATAATATAAAACCATCTACACTTCCATTCGCTAATAATTGCAAGCTATTCTTTTCTTTTTCTAATGATTCATTAGATATACATGTAATTATGTTATAGCCATATTTATTTGCTTCGCGTTCTATACCAAATAAAACTTTAGCTAAAAAATGATTTAAAATATCTGGAATAATAACCCCAATGGTATTGGTTTTATTCTGCTTTAAACTTAAAGCTACTTTATTGGGCTTGTAATTGTATAATTCTGCTAGTTCTTTAACACGTTTAATGGTTTCTTCTCCAATTTCTTCGCTATTATTCAAAGCTTTAGAAACTGTTGATATTGAAACATTTAATTCTTTAGCTAATTGTTTTAAAGTGACCATCTCAAGTAATAATTTACGGTCGCAATTTACAAAAATTAAGAATCATAATGAGATACTAAAAAAAATATGTTCTAAAATGATTCAAATATAACAAAGGGTTCACAATTTCTTATAAGCCCTTTAACTTATGAGAACAGATAACTGTTTAATTATAAAATGGCTACCTTTTATATATACTCTCATTTTTAACGTAATAAAAGTGGGCTATTATTTTTAGCAGATTCATAAACAGCATCCTGTACTGTTAACGTTTTTAAATAATTAAATCCGTTTGTTTCAAAATCATTTCCAGAGATTAAGTTGTCTATAAAATCTCTTTGGAAAATATAGCAACAGTCTCCTGCAAAACCAACGTCATTATGAACGTATTTATGTTCTATTTCTTCCTTTCCTAAATTTTGCATTGTAATCCTACCATCAGAATATAACCTTAAAGAGCCCTTAGAACCTTCAATTAAGTATTCACCGAATGTATAACGTGATTTTTTAAAGTTATTCTCATTAAACCTATTTGCATCCCAAACTGCAGTGGTTTGTTTGTCAAAATTAAGAATCATTAAACCTGCATCTTCCCCTTTAATAACAGGGTTTAGCTTTTTTAGTATACTATATACACTTTTAACTTCACCAGCATGATAACGAAACGTGTCTACGAAATGGACTCCTGTTTCATATATCAATAGTTTTTTATAATCTCTAAAATATGGCTGACGTATTAAATAGGCATCATCTCCCCAACCATCACCCATTCGTGACCTAAAATTAAGATTAAACAATTCCCCTAAATCATCATTATTAATAATCTTTTTAATCTCTCGATGCCAAGGTTGAAATCTAAAATTTTCATGAACTACAAATCTAACCCCTTTGCTCTCTACGTATTCAACAATTTTCTTAGATTCCTCATAAGTAGGTGCCAAAGGTTTTTGGCAAATGATATGCACACCATGATCTGCTGCAAATTTACACATCTCAAAATGTGTTTCTGGTGGGGTTATTATATCAACAAAATCTGGTTTTTCTGCAAGAATCATTTCTTTATAATCAATGTAGTGCTTCTTCACGCCATAAGCATTCATAATACCTTGGGCTCTACCTTCATTAGAGTTACATAGTGCTGTTATTTTAACTTCTGGAATACGAGTCCACGCTTCATATTGAAACTGGCTAAAATATCCTGCACCAATGGCAACTCCTCTTAACTTATTCTGCATTATTTTTAATTAACTTTTTTAATGGATCCATAAAAGACCAACATATTATAGCTACAAAACCTAATCCTGCGGCAATGTAGAAGAAAGGCTCTGTTGAACCTGTCCACTCTATTAAATAAGGAAATGCTAAAGATGTTGCAAACGCTCCTAAATTTCCTGCCATATTCATAACCCCAGAAACTTTTCCTGAGTTTTCTTCACCTATATCCATACAAAATGACCAAGACGGACTCAACGCCATATCTGCGCCAAAGATAGCTACTGATAAGCATAAAACCGCACCTAAAGCAGTATCCATATTTAAACTTGAAAGAATACCTATAACAACAAATATAAACCCTATTGTTGCGGGTAATTGCCTAGACAATTTCCACTTTCCTTTTTTGTAAATCGTATCTACGGTATAACCAGACACCCAATTACCAACTGCTCCAGCCAATAAGGGTAGCATAGAATAAAATCCGGCAGCAACTAAAGTTAAATCATACTTCCCCTTTATATATGGAAATAACCAAGTTAACATAAAAAAGAAAATAAAATTACTAGCTACATATTGAATCATTGCTAAAATTACATTTCTAGAACCTAAAATAGTTTTAAGTGGTAAATCTCCTCCTTTCTTCTCAATTTCTTGTTGGCGATTTTTAACAATATATTCTTTTTCAATATCTGAAACACCACCATGTTCCTCTGGCGTATTTCTAAAAAACACATAAAATAAAACCGCACAAAGTATACCTATAGCTCCAAAAAAATAAAATATACTTCGCCACCCCCAAGCATCAATTAAATAAGCAACTAGAGGCAATGCAAAAGCAGCACCTAGTCTAGAACCCGAAAAGTTAATACCTTGAAACATACCACGCTCTTTGGTTGGCACCCAAGAAAAAGCTGCTCTTGATATATTAGGAAATGCCCCAGCTTCACTCGCTCCAAAAATAAATCTGAAAAACAAAATGGATACGTAACTCCATGCAAAACCAGTAAAAGATGTGAAAATTGACCATAATACCATAATAGATGTCATTACTTTTCTAACACCAAACCTATCACCTAATGAACCTCCAGGAACTTGAAACAAAGCATAACCTAGAGCAAATGCACCCAAAACCCATCCCATTTGAGTATCAGACAAATTTAAATCTGAAGAGATTGAATCTTTTGCAGATGATATACAGACTCTATCTACATATAACAATAGTGTTATTAAAAAAGAGCCTAAAAAGAACCTGTAGCGCTTTGAGTTTTTAATCATATCTCATTTAGTTTAATTGGATGATGAGTCCGTTTATTTAGTTGATCAATTTCTGAATAATTATTTTCAGTGAATCTTCATTGCCTACGTTTCCTGGAAAAACAACGTAGGGTAATTTTAAAAATCTGGTTTCTTCTCCCATTTCCCAAACCGGGATTCCAGGAAGTAATTGCCCCAAAACTTTAGAGCGTATCATACCTAAACCTTTTATAGCCAAGTCATGAGATGTTATCCCGCCTTTTGCAATTAAATAACGTGGCCTTGTATTTATATTATTTACCAAATACACTAACGCTTGCGATATTGTACTTGCCATTTTTATATTTGAATTAGAATTTGGTCCTGTTAATAATTTTCGACTTGTAAAAACAATAACGTCTTTGCCTTTTGAAATGTTTTTATCTATGGTTTTAACAAGTGAATTAATATATTCTTGCGAATTGTCTTGGATAATTAGAGAAACATCAACTTCTACAATGGTTTCTTCACTATAAAGAGACAATACATTTTGAAGCTGTTCTGAAGATTTTTTCACGTAAGACCCTACAATGGTTAAACCTCCATTTACCAGTTCTTCACTAATTAATTCTTTTGGTTCTAATAAACCTTTTGGTTTTAATCCAATATAAGATGGTACAAAAGAACTGGATGTTCTATATATTATTTTTTTACCAACTTTTTCTGCTAGTAATAATGCAGTAGCAACTTTATCTAAATCTAGATAATTTAAACTATTAAATATGCAATATGTATTTGATGGAATTGAAACAATTTGCTTTGCTAATGTTTCTACATCTTCAAGTCTTATTTTGTCTATTGAAAATGAATATACGCATGATGCTTCTATTTCACCTTTAGTTTTTTCTTCAATATATTCCTTTAAATCACTTTTCGAATAACCAAAAGAGTGATCATTTGCAAAAGGCATCTCATTAACTGGTATTAAATTTTCAGAATCTGAAACATAATGATTATCATTAACTGTAACTCTTCCCCCTTCAAACATAACAGGAATAAAAACGGTAATAGCATCGTCCAATTTAGCACCTAGTTTAATAGTAATAGGCTCTAGTGGAAAATGCCCTCTTAACGTAGAATCACTTCTACTAACAATAGTATAATCTTGCTTTGTTAACTGAGATGCTTTTTCTATATTTTTAGAAATTTGCTGATATATTTTTTCAGTTTCTAAATTACTTAAGCTTCTAGAGTTGGTGAGTATGAAAAAGACTGGTGTTTTATTTATGAATTCAGAAATAAAGACTTCTAAATTCCATGTGGTTAATAATGGTATATTATAAACGGTTTGATTACCCGTAGGATCATCATCAATAACAATACAAACTTTACCATTATTTTTAAATAATGTATTATTAATCGCTCTATAGTTTGTTGTATCCTCTCTAGGTAAGTCTTCTATTATATTAGATAAAACGATACTCATTAATACTTTTCTATTGCGATTACACGTGCAGGAGAACCATCTCCTCCTTTTATTTTTAATGGTAAAGTAATTAACTCTACACAGTTACTTTTAAGTTTTTCTATATTAGTTAAACCTTCAATAATAACAACATTTTTCAATAAGATTTGATGAATTTTAGTCACCTCTACAATGTTATTTACATCGGCTATAGATGGTGGTTCAACACCTATCATCTTAACACCTTTATCTAAACACCAATTAGCTAATTCTTCACTAATTCGTGGTAATCCATCTCTATATTTTTGTGTTCCCAAATATTGAGACCAATCTGTCCAAATAATTAAACTATCACCAGAAACAAAGTTGTTTTTAATTTCTAAGGGAATATCGCTTACCAGAACCAATCCTTTGGATCCGACATGTCTTGCATCTACAACCCATGCTTTTCTAACAAAATCTGTTACAGGTATTTCATCAATTGTTTGTCTACTTACATTAAAATGAATTGGTGTATCCATATGTGTACCACAATGTGAATAGAATGCAAGTGTACTTGCATTCTATTCATCATCAGTAATTGTTTTACTTACTGATTTAGAAAAACCTGCCATATCTCCCGAATACGACATAGTAAGATCTACAATGTGGCTCATCCTAAAAAATGATTATAAGTTTGCTATTACTGCATCTGCAACATCTTTTGTACTTGCTTTACCTCCTAAATCTACTGTTAAAACACCTTGAGATGTCGCTTTATCAACCGCTTCCATAATATTATTTGCAGCCTCTACTTCTCCTAAATGCTCTAACATAATTGCAGCAGACCAAATTTGCCCGTAAGGGTTTGCTATATTTTGTCCTGCAATGTCTGGTGCAGATCCATGTATAGGTTCAAACATAGATGGAAATCTGCTCCTCCTAAATCACTCAAAATATCCCCAAGAAGGTTTGTTGTTAAAACCACATCAAAAATTTCTGGTTTTAAAACAAACATTGCTGTAAAATTATCAATATACATTTGATCATGTTGCACATCTGGATATTGTTGAACTACTTCTTTAATGACACGATCCCAATAAGACAAACTATTAATTAATGTATTAGATTTTGTAATATGTATTAATTTTTTCCTTCTAGTACGCGCCAATTTAAATGCATAATGTGCAACACGTTCTATGTCTTTTCTAGTAAAAATACTAGTATCTACACCCATTCCGTTTTCAGAATCTGGTAAATATTGACTTCCTACTTGTACAAACTCGCCTTGTGTGTTTTATCTTATAATTACAAAATCAATTTCTTTTTCTGTTCTTTAAGGTCCTGCAACACCTGGATAAGTACGAACTGGTCTATAGTTTACATACTGATTAAAGCTAGTACGGACTTTAAAAGTGTAGTCCTACAGCTCCAAAATATACTGCATCAAAACTCTTAAGTGTTTCCAAACCGTTAGCAGGCAAAAACTTATCATTCTTTAAATAATAACCTGCTCCCCAATCAAAAGATTCAGTTTCAATATTAAAATTATGCTTTTTTGCAACGGCATTAATTACTTTTAATCCCTCTGGTACAATTTCCTGTCCAATGCCGTCTCCTGGTACCACTGCAATTTTATAATTACTCACTTTTATCAATATTATATTGGTTTATTAATAATTCTTTTGATTTATTTATATGCAAACGTATTTGCTTCTCGGCCTCAGCTGGATCTCCTGCCTCAATGGCGTTTATAATTCTAAAATGCTCCTCTAATGTATCTTCCGGAGGTCTTACAAGTCCGTGACCAGTAACTTTATCATGAATGTTACTAAAGAAATAAATTTTGTCTAACGGCGCATTATTAGTAAGCCTGATAAGTAGGGAATGAAAATTTTCATCTGCTTTGGCATAAGCATCAATATCTATATAATCTTGTGATATAAATGGCGCAAAACAATCTTTAAGTTCTTTTACAATTAAAGGGCTTTTCTTAATAGCCAATACTCTTGCTGCCATCCCTTCAATGGCTTCCCTGCAAACATAAATATCAATAATTTCTTTTTGATCAAGAGAGCGTATAAACATACCTCTTCTAGGAACACTTTCTACTAGATACTCATTTTCAAGTGCCAATAAAGCTTTCATTAAAGGCGTTCTACTAACACCCAACTTTTCTGCTATTTTTTCTTGAATAATTTTCTCACCTTGTTTCAATTCGCCATTGCGAATCATTTCTTTTAACCTTATATATATTGGTTGACTGAGGTCTGTATGTTGAATCATGTTTGTATTGTATTTTGTATACAAATATGTAATAATACAACCTTTTTAGGAAATAGAATGAGTAAACAGCCAATATTTACTCATTCTATTTAAATCATTTTTTACATAGAATACTGTAATAAATGATTTAACCTCATCTTTCAGAACCATGGATCGTAAGTTTTCTCCAATAGTTATCCTAAATCCTTTAATAACATTTTTGATATCTCAGACTGGGTTTTAATTTTATTAATTTGGTATGGATCTTTTAGATTATCATAAAAATAAGCTTCTTCAACTTTGTTTCCTTCATGACTATCCCAAGGGAACTTATTCTCTTGGGCTCATAATGTACAACGTTCTGCTATAAAACCTCTTGAGTTCCCTAACATAATAAGCACTACTTCTAGTTTTGTAATTTTAGGATTCATATCATTCCTTAAAATTGAAGCATAGTTAGGGCCTTCAATAGCATTTTGAATGTCTTTTTATAAACCAGCAAGTCTCATAGCTGTTAGTAAAACATCTAGCGCACCGAACAGCACATCATTAACACCAGATTCTAATTCTTTTGGCCAATTCACAGTAAAAGGAATTGATAAATATTCTAATACATTTTTACCAGTATCATTATGATTTCCCATATATTTCTGGGTATTCTAAGTGGATTAATATGACCAAACCATACAAAAGGTTTGTTCTCATCTCTAATATCAATTATATTTTAAAACGAGCACAATTTATTGTACGTTTCTTGTATGAAAATGAAATCAAATATTGAGATAAGAGAGAGTATTTCTACTTCGTAATTGGCTTTTAGAACATTAAATAATTTTAAGGTTCTCCAACATATTCAGAGTTTAATCTTGTTAAAGAAAGAAAAGTTTAAAGGTCAGGCAGATCTAGCTTACTATTTAGAAATTGACCGTTCCTCATTAAAACGGTCGATAAAACAGTATAAGAATACTGGACTTACTATATTTGACTGGGCATAAAGAAGCGAGATTCTAGGTTAATATTTTAGATTTGAAAAATGACAATAAGACACAGAAATTATACAGTAGAGTTTAAACAAGAAGCGATATAATTAAGCTACTCTAGAGGTAATGTTTCAGAGGTTTGTAAAGAGTTAGATGTTCCTACATCAGCTTTATATCGTTTGAGACGTGAGTCAAAAACGTATGGGAAAAATAGTTTTTCAGGGCATAGTAAACCCAAACAAACAGATGAACAGCGAGAGATTGCAGCATTGAAGAAAGAATTACGAGATATGACAATAGAACGTGATATCTTAAAAAAGGCGATCAGCATCTTTTCCTAGAGTAACAGAGAAAGTATAGATTTATAAAGCAACATAAATTGAAATTTCCAGTTGAGAAGAAGTGTAAAGTATTAAAAGCAATTAAGAGCGATTATTATAATTGGTTAAAACAAGGTTTATCAAAACGATGGCTAGATAATCAAAAATAGCAACCGATTCTAATGATAAATATCCAGTAGCTCCAAATATTCTGAATCAGAATTTTAAAGTTTCTAGAATAAATCAAGATGGGTTTCAGATATCACTTATGTGCAAACAACCAGGGTTAGGTGTATTTAACGATGATTATAGACTTATTTAATAGAAAAGTTGTTGGGTAGTCTTTTAGTAAAGCTTTAACTACATGGAATACTGTTGTTAAAGCTTGGGATATAGCTATAACTAGGCATAGAATAACTAAATAACTTGGTTTTCATTCTGATAGGGGCTCACAGTATGCTAGCTATTTTTTTACCAAAATAACTTAATACATGACAAAAACACAACCTATTGATTTTCAATATATCAAGTCTTAAAATATTAATTTAAGACATTTATTTTCAGTATATTAAGTAAATAATTCTGACTTATTTCTCTAATGAAGAAAACCAATGTTATCACTAAAAATAGTGAATTAACTCGTGTCCTTAACACTCATTTACAAGGAAAAATAAATTTAGCGCGATTAAAACCGATTTCACATTTTGTAATCGCCCTATGCAAAGTACAAACA
>CALKXS010000141.1 GCA_938003745.1 uncultured Algibacter sp. | reverse complement strand
GCTTTTGCTAAAGCACCAACTAAAACAGTAAAAACGCAACAAGCACATTTTACTGCTTCAATGATTGCTTTTTGCAAACTTGAGCGTTTAAAAGTGAGAACAAATAAAAATCATTATGCTATGAAAAGTCAAATTTGGCTCACCGCTACAAAAATTGCTTGGAAAGAACTTGATAAGTTATCAACATCAAATATTAATATTAGTCAAATCGCTGCGTAACATCAGTAACTTAATTACTAAAATGCTTGAAGGGCGAAAAATTTATCAAAATGAATTAATAAGTAATTAACTACTGAGCTCTATAAAATAATCTTAATGAAGGTTAAGTTCGCTACATAATTGGAATGTTTGGGATTGATTAAAAAAATAATAAGAACCCGGAATTTGTATGACTATGAAAAAGAATAAAATATTTAGAATCGATATATCTGAAGCTTATATGATATACTATTTAATCACTGGCGATGAAGACGGAAATCCATAAAAGTTTAAAGAATCTCTTCATAAAGAAATTTAATTTAAAAGAGCCATGATTAAATTCATGACTCTTTTTCTTTTAATATCACACTAAAGACATCATCTTGAAAGAGTATACCTATTTACCACAATTTTCAAAATGTAACCTGGGTTTGAAAAATTAGATGATAGTACACTTTTAAAAGAATTATCTAAATTTAAAGATTTCCTTAAATTAGTGGAACATTTAAAAACTACTAAACAATACAAAGTTTCCGCAGATTACATTCACTCTGTTGGAAAATCTAATGACATTACCATAATAATAAACACGCTTTTTTCACTTCCACGAAAACGTTATATGTAAATTTTCAATACATTTGCTTCACTCAAAAACTAAATATAATTTTCACTTTCGCAGAATTTAAAAAACATAATTATATTAATGAAAAATACAGCCCTAACATCAACACATGAAGCTCTTGGAGCAAAAATGGTCCCTTTTTCTGGTTATAATATGCCGGTACAATATGAAGGTGTAAATATTGAACACGAAACAGTTAGGAACGCTGTAGGTGTGTTTGATATATCTCATATGGGAGAGTTTTTAATTGAAGGAAAACATGCGCTAGAATTAATACAAAAAGTGTCTAGTAATGATGCATTCAAACTTACTATAGGAAAGGCGCAGTATAGCTGCTTACCAAATGATGATGGCGGTATTATAGATGATTTAATTATCTATAAAATAAAAGAAGAAACCTATTTATTAGTAGTAAATGCAAGTAATATTGATAAAGATTGGAATTGGATTCAGTCTAAAAACAGTATGGGTGCTACCATGCGTAACATTAGTGAAGACTATTCTTTACTTGCTATTCAAGGTCCAAAAGCTATTGAAGCGATGCAATCTATAACTAGTCATGATTTATCTGCTATTAAATTTTATAACTTTGTGGTTGATGATTTTGCAGGTATAGATCATGTTATTATTTCTGCTACTGGTTATACAGGAAGTGGAGGGTTTGAAATTTACTGTAAAAACAGTGAAGTAAAACAAATTTGGGATAAAGTATTTGAAGCTGGTGCAAACTTTGGAATAAAACCAATTGGTCTTGCTGCTCGTGATACATTGCGCTTAGAAATGGGATATTGTCTTTACGGAAATGATATAAACGATTCAACATCTCCCATTGAAGCTGGTTTAGGATGGATTACTAAATTTACAAAAGAGTTCACAAACTCTGAAGCTTTAAAAACTGAAAAAGAACGTGGAACAGATAGGAAACTAATAGCTTTTGAATTGGATGAACGTGGAATTCCTCGCCATAATTATGATATTATTGATAGTAATGGTAATAAGATTGGAATAGTAACTTCAGGGACTATGTCTCCTAGTTTAGGCAAAGGTATTGGCTTAGGATATGTACCAACGGTATTCTCTACTATAGACAGCAAAATAAACATTCAAATACGTAAAAAAGCAGTTTCTGCAACTGTTGTTAAACTTCCTTTTTATAAAAGCTAAGTGATTTACTTTAAAGTTACAAATGAAAGCAAAAGGGAAGAAAGAAAGTAAACATAGAATTTTAATTATAGGAGCGAGCGGCTTTTTAGGTGGTGCCATCTATAAAGAACTCTGCTCCTATTTTAAAACTTTTGGAACTTATAATGTTTCTAATAAGTCATTTGAAAAGAACAAACATTTTCTTCAATATAATATTGAAGAAGATGATATTTGTGAAATATTAGATATTGTAAAGCCAACAGTTATAATTTCTGCAATTCGAGGTAACTTCTCTAAGCAAGTATTAGTGCATCAACATATTGCTGAATATGTGTTTTCGCATAAAATCAAATTATTATTTTTATCTTCTGCTAATGTTTTTGATGGGTATAGCAAATACCCTAGTTATGAAGAAGACAAAACATATAGTAATAGTATTTATGGGCATTTCAAAATTAAAATAGAAAACATATTATTACGCCTGCCTAAAAAGCAAGTGGCTATTTTAAGATTACCTATGGTTTTTGGTACGCAATCTCCAAGAATACAAGAAATTCTTGAAAACATTAAGATAATAGAACCTATTGAAATATTCCCTTCTTTAATTATGAATGTCACCACAGATTCTAAAGTTACTCAACAAATTCATTATCTAATTAACAGAAATAAATCTGGAGTTTTCCATTTAGGAAGTAATGATTTAGTACATCATGACGATTTTATAAAAGAAATTATTCAGTTTTTTAAACTAGAAAATAAGGCTATTTATAAACGTGTCTACACGACAAATGATGACAGATATTTAGCCGTATTACCAAAAACAAATAAACTGCCAAAACACCTTCAAATTAAAAGTGAAGATATAATATCAGACTTAAAAACGTAGTTAGTTCTAAAAGTTAAATAATTAAATTGTTTAGTACCTAAAATGAAAATATTATGAGAATTAAATTATCAAATCAAGAGATAGAAAAACGTTTGGTAGACTTACCAGACTGGGAACATTATGATGATGCTATTCATGGTGAATTCGAATTTGATAATTTCAAAGATTGTTTTAGTGCTATGAGTAGAATTGCTTTTGAATGTGAAGTTTTAAACCATCATCCAGAATGGACAAATGTTTACAACATACTCACTATTAGTTTATCAACACATGATATCAATGGCGTTTCTCTTTTAGATTTTAAGTTAGCAGAAGCTATTGAAAACATTGTAGAACCAGAAGAAGAATAATTTGTTTTTGATTACTAGGTTTTTAACTTTGTGTTAATTAAAATGAATATCATTAATATTTCCTATTTTGGGAAACGAAAATATAAATAGTCAATTATGGGAAGAGCTTTTGAATTTCGAAAAGCACGTAAAATGAAACGTTGGTCTGCTATGAGTAAAGCATTTACTCGTATTGGAAAAGATATTGTCATGGCCGTTAAAGAAGGAGGGCCAGATCCTGATAGTAACTCACGTTTAAGAGCAGTTATACAGAATGCAAAATCTGTTAATATGCCTAAAGACAACGTAGAACGTGCTATAAAAAAAGCTAGTGAAAAAGGTCAAGGTGATTATAAAGAAGTTATTTTTGAAGGTTATGCGCCTCACGGAATCGCCGTTTTAGTTGAAACTGCTACAGACAACAATACACGAACTGTTGCTAACGTACGTAGTTTTTTTAATAAGTGTGATGGAAGTTTAGGTACTTCAGGTTCTGTTGTTTTTATGTTTGATCATACTTGCAACTTCAGAATTAATGCTGAAGGATTAGATACTGAAGAGCTAGAATTAGAATTTATTGATTTTGGTGCCGAAGAAGTTTTTGCCGATGATGATGGTATTTTAATATATGCTCCTTTTGAAAGCTTTGGAGCTATTCAAGCAGAATTAGAATCTAGAGAAATTGAAATATTATCTTCTGGATTTGAACGTATTCCACAGGTAACAAAACCTTTATCTACTGAACAAGCTGCAGATGTTGAAAAACTTTTAGAAAAACTTGATGATGATGATGATGTACAAAATGTATATCACACGATGGAAGAAACAGTTAACTAAAAATATTGTTTTAATATAAATAAAAAAGAGAGCTTAAAGCTCTCTTTTTTATTTTATAATGCTTGTTTAAATAACCACTCTAAAAAACCAGATGTAAAATATGCAAAATCATCAATAACATGATCTTGGTTTTTATATTCATGGTAGGTTACATCATTTGCTTTTGCTGCTTTTAAAGCTTTATAACTAACTCTAGATCCTTCTGTACCTCTGTCACTATCTCCATTAAAAATCCAAATAGGTACATGTTTTAACTTAATAGCATCCTCTGTATTTTGCGGACCATCAAAAAAACCAGATAATGGTGCTGCTGCTGCAAATTTATTTGGATAATGTTTTATATAATTCCAAGTTCCCATTCCGCCTTGTGAAAACCCAGTTAAATACAATCTTTTTTCATCAATATTTGGTGTTTCTTTATTTGAATTAAATTCTCTAATTAAATCATTTAGAGCATTCATTGCCATAATTCTATAATCATCATTTTTCCACATATCTTTATTAACGATATCTTGGAACAAATAAAATATGAGGGAAATCATACTGAACTATAGGAAGTGACCAAATGCCTTTTGGAAAACCTTTATGTGTATCTAGATTAAGATCTCTATATCCATGTAGAAACATGACTAAAGGATATTTTTTATCTTTTTCTAGTTTTTTAGAAACATAGATATGAAACGGCAAACCATTTACATTTGTTCTATTTTCATAAATAAAATCTAACTTATCAATATATCCATATGAATCTCTAATAGCCTTTAATCTATTAATTTTATCAACAGATATAATATCATAATCTCTATTTTTAGACTTTAATGCTGCTTTAGATTGTGAAATAATTGTTTACTGAAAAAACAATACGAACAGACCAAATAAAATATACAATCTTTTATATTTTATAACATTAGTTTTCATCATTTTTTTGCTCTTTTAAAATAAGTTCTAAAGTATTTCCTCTTTGTATTTTCCCGGAATCTGTTTGACTAAACTGTTTTGTGAAATAAATATCTTTTGGAATTTCAAACTTTTCCAATATTTCAAAAGTTATATTGCCTATTTCAAAAGCTTGAGATTCTATAACTAAAATCACTTTTTCTCCTAAAAAATCATCGTCAATTGAGGTGATAAAATAACGTTGATTTATTTTTTTTTGAAGTTTCTTTTCAATTTGTTCTGGAAAAACTTTAACTCCCCCTGTATTAATTACATTATCTATTCGACCTAACCACTCAAATTCGGTTTTAGAATGTAGTTTTACAATATCATTTGTCAATACAATGCCATCTGCTATTCTGGGTGCATCAATAACTAAGCAATCTTTATGGTCTTGATATATCTCTACATTTGGTAGAACCTCAAAATATGCGCCATATTCAATTTCAAAAAGACTCAAATTATTTACTTTCTTAATCGCTATATGGGTAACAGTTTCTGTCATTCCATAGGTTTCATATAAATCACAATGCCCATCTTCAATTTGACTTTTTAAATTTGGTGATAATGGAGAACCACCAACAATAACAACATCAAATTTATCTATTGAATTTAAAGTGTTTTTTAACTGAAGAGGAATCATTGCTCCAAATTGATATCGCTCATTAGAGTCTATTTTTGGAGTAGATAAAGGATTTATACTATCTAAATCCAAGCCCAAAACCATAGCTCTAACAAGCATCATTTTACCTGCTATATAACTAGCAGGCAAGCATAACAAGGCTCTCTCTCGTGCTTCTAAGTGAAAATATTCACCTGTAGCAATAGCAGAATTAATCATAGACTGTTTTTTGATAGTAATATTTTTTGGAGTTCCTGTAGATCCAGAAGTGCTTACCTCTACTGAATCTTTATCATTTGTCCATTCTAATAAAAACTCACCTATAGACTTTTCATAAGATTCTCCTTTTAATATATATTGATTTGCTAATTCCTTAAGCGTTTCAAAATTATAATTAACTGAATTTAACTTAAAACTGGGATGAATATTGTTATAATTACGACTCACTAGCATCTATTTCTTCTATTATTTTATAATCTTCTTCTGGTAATTCTTCAATATTACCGAGTAATTTATCTTTCCAATTTGTCCAATTATATTTCTTTGAAAGAATAAAAAGTAAAATTGGAAAAACTACAAATACTGGAACAAAAATTTCTGCAAGTGCCATAGTTTCTGGGTCGCTTATATCTTTAAAAACAGAATGCGTTTGTAATGCTGTCCAATCTGCTGTTACCAATAAAGCAGTAAATAAGTTATTAGCAGCGTGAAAGCCTAAGGCTAATTCTAACCCTTCATCCATTAAAGTTATAATACCTAAAAACAAACCTGTACCAATATAATAAACCATAATAATTGGACCTAACTTATCAACCTCGGGATTTGCTATATGCAATAAACCAAAACCTATAGATGTAATTAATAATGGCGTACTTTTTCTTTTAAAAAAATTATGTAATACACTATAAAAATTATACTTTAATAAATCAATTTTATTCAAATTCAATACAAATAACAACCCTATTGATTTTAAAACTATAATTAATATTTTAGACCAAATACTAAATAAAATAATGTAATTCAAATAAATATAAAGAGCTACACAAATTAGTATATAAATTAACATTAGCGGAAAATTTCTCCTGGTTGTAGAAACACCAATGCCCTGCATTAAATAACCTCTAAATAAATACTCTTCAAAACTAGTTTGTAGCGGTATCATTAAAATTGCAATTACAGCAAGAATTAAAAAAGGAACAAACTTGAAGTTAAATACATAGTTTTCTGGAGATGTAAAATAATCTAAAGACAACATACTTGTTGAAACTACACCCCATAAAATGAAAATGAACCAAAAACGTTTCCAATCTACTTTTTTTCTACTTGTTGTAAAACTGATTAAAGTTTGCTTATGCATGTATTTAACAACTATAAATAAAGCAATTAAACCTACCGCAAACATAAGAAGCATCAAAAACAAATTTAAATTGGGTTCTAAAATCGATAATAAATCATTCTGACTTAATTTATCCAATTCAGCTATATTACCACCATCTTTTATAATCTTTGCTATAAGAGCAATAAGGAAAGGAATTCCTCCTAAAAGTTGCCACGCAATAAATACTATGACTAAACCGATTAAATACCTCCACCAATCATGTAAACTTTTAAAAGCTTGAGTTATGTACATTTTTTATAAATTAAATGTCCATGATTTTAAATTATCATAAGACAAAGTTCCATTTTTCACTAATAAAGGTGATTCAAAATTATTTATAAATAAACTTCCTGTACCTAAACCTTGAGGCAATTTACTATTTTTTGAATAAGTATATTGAGCAATAGCATTTAAACCTATATTGCTTTCTAAAGCACTTGTAATCCACCAACCTATATTTTGGTTTTCTGCAATTTCAATCCACTCATCACTTCCTTTAAACCCTCCAGTTAGAGTTGGTTTCAAAATAATATATTGTGGATTAATAGTTTGTAGTAATTCCTGCTTAACTGTTACATTATTAATTCCAATTAATTCTTCGTCTAAAGCAATTGGTAATGGTGTTTCTTGACAAAGTTTTGTCATAACTTCTATTTGTCCTTGTTTTATAGGTTGTTCAATAGAATGTAAATTGTATTCCGAAAGTATTTTTAATTTTTCTAGAGCTTCACTAGAAGTAAAACCACCATTTGCATCAACTCGTAATTCAATATCTTTTGATGAAAACTCTTTTCGTATCGACTTTAATAAATTAACTTCTGTTTGAAAATCTATCGCACCAATTTTCATTTTTATACAACTAAAACCAGACTCAATTTTATCTTTTATCTGTTGCTTCATAAAAGCTTTACTACCCATCCAAATCAAACCATTAATAGGTATTGAATCGTTATTTTGAGTGAATTTTGAAGGAAACAAATCAAATAAGTTCTTACTATTCAAAGACTTAAAAGCTATTTCTAGACCGAATTGAATACTTGGAAAGTCAATTAAATCAAGCAACAATTCTTCTAAACTTAAATTAATGTTTTGACAAATCCAATCTAATTTTTCTTCATAATCTGGTCTATCATCAAAGGAAAGTCCTTTAAACATACCACATTCTCCAATACCTGTTTTTCCATCAGATTTTAAAATTAGAAACCAGGTTTCTTTTATTTTTAATACACCTCGAGAAGTTCCGCTAGCTTGCTTAAATTCTAAAGTATGTTTTTTAAAGGAAGCTTGTATCATTTATAGCGTTAATGAGTCTCCAATATTAAGAAGCTCCAACTTTTTATTATTATCACTGAATTTTTGTTTAGCTACGTTATGATCAATTTCAATATATCCAAAAGTATCATAATGATAACCTAAAACATGATTGCATTTTACAAAATCACTAGCTAATATAGCATCATTAATTCCCATTGTAAAATTATCTCCGATAGGTAGAATAGCTAAATCTAATTTCGTTTGAAGTGGAATTAATTTCATATCAAAAGTTAACGCTGTATCTCCTGCTATATAAATACTTTTATTACTTGTTTCTATAACAAACCCACCTGGTTGCCCGCCATAAGTTCCGTCAGGAAAAGAGGATGAATGTATAGCGTTTACATATTTAACCGAACCAAAATCAAATTTCCATTGGCCACCATGATTCATTGGATGTGATTTGTAACCAAGGTTTCCATAATATGTTGCAATATCAAAATTTGACACAATAATAGCATCAGTACGTTTTGCTATTGCTTCAACATCTAATATATGATCTTGATGTGCATGAGTAATTAAAATATAATCAGCTTTAATACTGTTAATATCTATATGTGAAGCTTTTGGATTTGCTGTAATATAAGGGTCTATAAGAATGTTTATATCATTAATTTCAATTCCTAAAGTAGCGTGACCGTAAAATATTATTTTCATTTTGATTTAGTTTTTAAAAATCTACACTATTAAAGTTACAGTATATATCCAACTCCCATAAGTATAGCCATAAAAAATGTAGTTAATGCTACTTTTTTCAATTCTGGATTTAAGTCTTTTGGATTTGTTGTTTTATTAACCTTTATAAGATGTATTACTAATGGTATATAAGCCAAAACAAAAATGAAATTATAAGGAGATGTATAATACAAAATGCCAAATAATAAAGATATAAAAATAGCCCCTCCAATTAAAAAATAATGATATCTTTTGGCATTTTTTGCGCCCATTTTGACAGCCAAAGTTATTTTATTTGATTTTTCATCTGAAACAATATCTCTCATATTATTTAAGTTCAAGACCGCAGTACTTAAAAGTCCAATTGCACAAGCAGGAAGAAAGACCACATGGTCTATAGTTTTTGCGAACAGAACATAGCAACCTACAACGCTAATTAAACCAAAAAAAACAAATACAAAAACATCTCCTAATCCTTTATATCCATATGCCCCATCTCCTACTGTATATCTAATAGCAGAAACTACTGAGAAAATACCTAATAGAAAAAATATTAAGGTTAATAGAAAATAATTAACTCCAAAAGCGTTAAAGACGAGAGAAAAAGCTAAACCAATAGATATTAATATATTTATTTTTATGGCTTGAAACATTTCATTTGGAGTAATTTTTCCACTTTGTATAGCACGTTCTGGTCCAAGCCTATCGTCATTATCTGTTCCTTTTACACCATCACCATAATCATTTGCAAGATTTGAAAGAATTTGAAAACTCAAAGTTGTTAAAATTGCCAAAATAAATATTGGCCATGTAAAGACCCCATTAAACTCAGCTAAACATGAAGCAATAATAATTCCTGAAACAGAAAGTGGTAATGTTTTTAAACGCATTGTTGAGATCCATAATGCTGTTCTTTTTATCATGGAATCCACTTTTTATCAAAGTTAGGCTTACGTTTTTCAAGAAAAGCATTTCGTCCTTCTTTTGCTTCTTCTGTCATATATGCCAAACGAGTTGCTTCTCCTGCAAAAACTTGTTGTCCTACCATACCATCATCAGTTAAATTCATAGCGAATTTTAACATTTTAATTGATGTAGGTGATTTAGCTAAAATTTCTTGTGCCCATTCATAAGCAGTAGCTTCCAATTCGTCATGAGGAACTACTGCATTAACCATTCCCATGTCAAAAGCCTCTTCTGCGCTATAATTTCTTCCTAAGAAAAATATTTCTCTAGCCTTCTTTTGACCAACCATTTTTGCCAAATAAGCAGAACCATATCCCCCATCAAAACTAGTTACATCGGCATCCGTTTGTTTAAATATTGCATGTTCTTTACTGGCTAATGTTAAATCACAAATAACATGTAAGCTATGACCTCCACCAACTGCCCATCCTGGAACTACAGCTATTACAGCTTTTGGCATAAACCGTATTAATCTTTGAACTTCTAATATATTTAAACGGTGATAACCATCTTCACCTACATAGCCTTGGTGGCCCCTTACTTTTTGATCTCCACCACTACAAAAAGAATAAACCCCATCTTTACTTGAAGGCCCTTCTGCAGATAAAAGTACAACACCAATATTTACATCTTGATTAGCATCATAAAATGCATCATATAATTCACTTGTTGTTTTAGGCCTAAATGCATTTCTTACATCTGGTCTATTGAAAGCTATTCGAGCAACTCCATTACATTTTTTATATGTGATGTCCTGATACTCTTTTACAATTTCCCACTCAGGTTCTTTCATTTCTATATTTTTATCAAAAATAAATTTTATTTCAACATAATGCTTCATTTCACTATTGTTTATTTGAATATCCGTTTTCACTCATAATCCAGTAATATTTGCTATTACAAGTCTATCAAAGAGTTTATCTTCAAAGTATCTTCGGTTTAATTTATATACAAATTCATTGAGGTATAATTGAAGATACTTTCCTTTTATT
>CALKXS010000140.1 GCA_938003745.1 uncultured Algibacter sp. | reverse complement strand
GACCCCTAAAAAAAACGTGGAACTGGAAGTAAAATAGTCAATCAAGTCCGTATTGAGAACAGACCAAAGCATATTGAGCTAAGAGAAGAGATTGGTCATTGGGAAGGTGATTTGATAATAGGTAAAAACCATAAATCAGCCATAGGGACAATTGTAGAACCTAAGTCCAGGTACACTCTAATCGTAAAAATTAAAGCCAGAAACTCTAAAGAAGTTGCCAAAATGTTCTCTAAAATTCTTAATAAACTAAACCCTATTCTCAAAAAATCTATGACATATGATAACGGAATTGAAATGGCTAGACATAAAGAAATAACGAATAAAACAGGAATGAAAATTTACTTTGCTCACCCCTATTCTTCATGGCAAAGAGGGACTAACGAAAACACAAATGGACTCACCAGAAGATAGCTCCCAAAAGGAACAGATTTCAATCTAATTGACAATAAACAATTAATGAGTATTCAAGAAAAATTGGATAATAGACCTAGGAAAATTATTGGATTTAAAACTCCTAATGAAATTATCGATTCTGAGCTAAAATTTATAGCTTAGAATCTATTAAAAAATAATAACAGTTGTTGCGTCAGAACCTCGAATGCAGCGAATAAATGGATGGCACTCGAATTGAAAATAATGATTTTAATGTCTATTGGAGTAATACACGTAGTATGGCTAATTTGGGTTAATTATTTATGTAAATGACACTTAGAATGGCAAACAAATTGTGTCAAAAGTGTATTTAAATGAAGCCATAAATACTTTACAAAACATAAATGAATCTTATGGGTATTTATGGTGTTGGGCGGAAAAAGCAACTATTACTTACCTTGTTCTCAATTAAATTTTAAAGAAAAGTTAATTCTCAATGCCCCAAATGACATGTTAGGGACATTAGATAAAAATGATCAAAAAATATATGTCGTTCCTAGAAAAAAATTGGCCATTATAAGATTGGGTAATTCTGCTGAAAATATAAATTTTACTTTATCTGATTTTGATAATGATTTATAGGGGAAAATTAATAAGACACTATCCTTTAAAATGTATAAGTAAAAACAACTTAGGTTTGACTTTAGTTAATATTTATAGTTGAACGCTTTTATCATATATAGTTAAGAATTAGTTTAGTATTATTCCCCAATTTCTAACAGGCATAGACCATTTTTTAGTTGCTTCTCCAATAGCCAAATATACAAATTTCATTATAGCCTTATCTGTAGGGAATGATAATTTATTCTTTGTGTATTTACAGTTTTTACCATTTGAATTTTCAATAAGATTTGTGTTATAAATGATTTTTATAATCTTAATAGCGAATTCAAAGAATACGGTAAGCTCCTCCCAATTATCCTGCTAACTCTTTATAGCATAGGAATATTTGCTTTTCCACTTTTGAGCAAAATCTTTAAGGACTGGTTTGGTAGGAGCTTCATATGTGTTTTTCATATCTTTTGTAAACTGTTTTTTATCTTTCCATTACTACATATCTACAAGCATTTCACACATATTTGAGTTTTCTATTCAGGGAAACAGTTTTAATTGTCGCTGTAAATCCGTTTAGATTATCTATCGCTGTTATAAGTAAATCTCCTATATCACGTGCTTTTATGTCAGTAAGTACACTCATCCAAAAGGCTGCGGACTCGTTTTTGCCTAGCCACAAGCCTAGTACTTCTTTCTTACCATTTCTAAGAAGTACAACAGCTATGTATACTGCTTTATTGATTACTTTAGAGTTTTCTCTTACCTTAAATACCATTCCATCCACACGATAAGATAAACTGGCTATAAAGGTCGGTTCTGCCAAGCGACAATATCATTAGTAATACTATTAGTTATTCTTGAAATAGTAGATGTAGATACATAAAAATCATAAATCTAGCTTATTTGTTCTTCGATATCACTGTTACTCATTCCTTTTACATAAAGAGATATAATGACGTTTTCAATGTCTCACTTTTGTAGCTGCTTTAAGAAATCGGTGAGCTCTTCACCTGTTTTAAACTGTTTAAGAAAGTCCTCGCTTAATAAATCTTTTTTTTCATCACTTTGTTTGAAATTAAAATTTAAAAAACAGCTTGGGTCAAGATCCAAGCCGTTTTTTAAACTTACACAGTTAACGAGATACTGCCCTACAGAATGACTTAAATTGATTCCTAGTACTAAAGAAAATTAAAAATTCAACTAGTAAAATAGCCACTGTTGCAACTATTGCTTTAGCATCTAATAGTCCTTGGCACCAATATAAACAAGAACTGTTTAATATGCTAATTAGAGCTTAGTCATTTTCTTTTACTGCAAAAATACAGTCTGCATTGTTTTTTATAATTGATTTTGTAATGGCTGTTTGGCATCCCATAGCATAAATAGCTACAATGGTATTTTCTATCAATAAGGCTTCTAATAATTTAGGTCTGATAGTAATCTCCTTTGATTTTCCAAAGACTTTAACTTGTCCTAAAACTAGATTGTTATCATTTGACCAAGCACTTACGATATGTACAGGAGACTTTTCACCACCAGGCTTTCGCTCCTATAATCGTTTTTCTATCTATGGCAATAATTTATCTAGGTTTAAAATCGCCTAGATTACTTACCCTTTTTATAAAACATTTTCCAAATTCAATACTGTCAATATTATAAAAAATGTGATTAAAAGTATAATATGAAGGTATTCCATTGGACAAATCAAAAAAAGAGTCTAGAAACTCTTCTTTTGATTTGGCATAGTATTTTATTTCACGAATTTGCGCCAAAAATAACGGAAATAATCTCGGTAGCAAGACTTTCTAAATCATAAAGTTATTTGTGTTAAAATCTAAAGTCTGGTATTTAACCAAATACGACCTTTAATTTTTGGTTTCCCCATAAAAACAACCATTAGCAATATGATTACCAAATGTTTACATATATTTTTACTCAATAATAAATTATTTTTTCTTAATGCATTTGCCATGTTTCCATCCCTAATGTATTAGGTATAGTCTAGACACCAAGCCTGATCTAGATGGACCAAGGGCCAACCATTTACAAAAAGTATTCATAAAAGAAATCCCAATTCACCAGCTAATTTATCCATATTTGGAGTCAGCGCACCCAATACCAATGCATATAATTAGGAAAAGCATTTAAAGAAATAAATAAAATATTTGGATGATTTTAAGCAAAAAACTTCTCAAATACTAGTATCAAAAACAAAATAATCATTTCCCTCATCTTAAATTATATGGTCTTTTAAACTTTATTTTTTCGGTAAACAAAACGCAACATATTTGTCATTAGACTTAGTCTTAAATTTACCTCCACCACAAGCAATTACAACAAACTCTTTACCATCTACCATATAGACACTAGGTGTGGCATATCCACCAGCAGGTAATTTATATTTCCAAACCTCATCACCTGTTTTAATATTAAATGCTCTAATAAATTCATCAGAAGTTGCTGCGATAAATATCAATCCTCCAGCCGTTACTACCGGACCACCTAAATTATCTCTTCCAGTTTTTGGTATTCCTCTTTTTGTCAACTCTTCATATTCCCCAAGAGGAACTTGCCATTGAATAATACCTTCTTTAAGGTTTATAGCCGTAAGGGTGCCCCATGGTGGCTTTATAGCTGGATATCCTTCCTGATCATAAAACCTATTATAGCCTGTATGAGAATAAGGTAGAGAAGAATTACTTTCGCTTCCTAACATATGTGGATCAACTTCAACGTTCTTAAGCCCCAATAGATAATTAACAATTGCCTTTCTTGTTGCTTCTTTCAAATGTCCAAACCCAGGCATCCTTCCACCTTGACCATTTTTAACAATACTTTCTATCTCCTTTATTTCTAAACGATCTTTTATATTTATAAGTGTTGGGATTCCATTTCCCGGATTCCCTTTCTTATCTATTCCATGACACATCGAACAATTTCTTTTAAACTCTTCACTACCCAAATCAATTTTGTCACCATCATCGTATTTTTTTACAATATTCTTTTTTAATGTTAAAATCCCTGGTTTTTCTTTCGAGTTTACAATTAAAAGTTGGTTATCCGTATCGTAAGCGGTACCTCCCCATGCTGCTCCTCCATTAAACTCCGGAAATAATATAGACCCTTGAAAACTTGGAGGTAAATATTGGGATCCCGTTCTATATTTCTTCAATTCATTCTTTACATAGTTATATGATTCACTCGAAATATCAGTAATTTCACTTTCATCAAAAATTTGCCTCGTAAAAGGTGGAGGAACAATAGGAAAAGGTTGTGTTTTTGAAGTCTTTTCCCCTGGAATATCTGACTTTGGCACTTCTCTTTCTTCCACAGGAAATATAGGAATACCTGTATCTCTATCAAGAACAAAAACATGACCAGTTTTTGTAGCTATAGTAACAGCATCTATATGCTTGCCATCCTTTTCTAAAGTTATTAGTGTCGGCTGTGCTGGTACATCTCTGTCCCATAAATCATGATGCGTTATTTGATAATGCCATATCCTTTTACCTGTTTCTGCATTTATTGCTATTATACAATTGGCAAATAAATTATCTCCTTCTCTATTCCCCCCATAAAAGTCGTAAGCCGCGGAACCCGTAGGAACAAATATCATCTTTCTCTTTAAATCTAAACTAATTCCTGCCCAACTATTAGCACCACCTATGGATTTATAAGCCCCTTTTGGCCATGAATCGAACATAAATTCTCCTGGACGAGGAATTGTATTAAAGACCCATTCAATAAGACCTGTCTTTACATTAAACGCTTGGATTGCACCAGAAGCTGCATTTGCATTTTCCGAAACTCTTGTACCCATTATTATTTTATCATCAAAAACAATCCCTGGTGAAGTACTTACTACAAACAAATCTTTATTTCTTTTCTCCAAACCTCGTTTCAAAGAAATCTTTCCTTTATTACCGAAATCCATTATAGGCTTTCCTGTTTCTGCGTTGATACAATACAAATATTCACCTATCGAATAGAATATACGCTTTGAAAATTCCCCTTCCCAATAACAAATTCCTCTATTAACGTTCCTTCCTAAATGAAGCTTTTTATTCGGGTCAAAGACCCATAACTCTTTTGACGTTTCAGCATCTAATGCAAAAAGTTTCAATTTAGGAGAAGTTCCATAAAGTATCCCATCAATTATTATTGGATTACATTGAATTTGACCTTTCGGCTTTTCATTTTTAAAATCACCTGTAGAATATTCCCATGCTTTAACCAAATTCATTACATTAGTTGTATCTATCTGATTCAATGGTGAATATTGAAGACTCTTATTCCCTCCTGAAAATTTTGGCCAACTATTATTCGCTTCCTGCAAATCGTTCAATTTATCACCATTACACGATATAATTAAAATAGCAAGAAGAAAATATATTTTAAAATAACACATCACTGATATTAATTTTTGCACCATTTTCATAATTCTGTAACTTTTATATTTTTGTATTTTATTTCCATGGTTCTATTTTGATGCATTTGTAAACCTATTGCACCATTATGAACACCAGTAGTAGATTTATAACTCATAATTTCCATACCATTTAACCATATTGTATATCTATTGTTAATAACTTCAATTTTCAGATTATTCCAATCATTGCGTTTTAAAGAACTTGTACTAAATTCGTTTGCAACAGGATAACCATGTAATGGTTTGTCTAAATAAACAAAACCAGTCATATCTTTTTTCATAGACAAAGAATAACCTATTTGAATCTGTTCATTATAACTTTTTAAAAAAATTCCAGAATCAACCCTTTTTCCTACTCCCATTTTAAAATCTAAATCCAACAAAAAGTTACAATAATCTTTCTTTTTTGTATACAGTACATCTTCCACCTTATCTATTGAATTCCTCCCTGTTAAAACACCATCTTTAACACTCCAACATTCAATACAAGTTGTCTCCCAACCTTCTAAATCATTCTGATTCAATAATATCTCATGCACTTTATTATTATTTGAGCATGATGCTAAAATCAAACTCGCTATTATCAATATTTCTTTTTTCATCTTTCCTATATTATTAATATTAATGCAGTAAGAATGGTATTTCTATTAGTCCAATTATTAATTAAATTAAACGAGCTCAACCTATAGCCTGCAACGATTTTCATATTTTTTAAAGGTCTTATAGAAAGAACAGTCCCTAAAAAGTTGGTTTCTATCTGATTTCTTTTTGTGTTAAAAAACAACTCCTCTTCCAAATATGGTCTTATGTCTATTTTCGAAACTTCATAAAGATTTAATTTCTAGTTTACATTCTTAAAATCAAGCTCCATTATATAAATTTGTCTAGAACCATCTTCAGTTGAATCATACAGAATTTTATTTCCACTATAATTCCAATCGGCATGTAAATCACACCTCACAGCTTTTGAATATTGTTTCGGAGTAAAAAATCTTCCTAATGTATAAACTGTTTCATTTTTTAGATTCACTAAAAACATGGAAATTTTTCTATCAACATCAGGATAAGTATCTGTTAACATCCATTTTTTATCAGGAGAAAACGTTGGATGACCATTACTCTGTATCAAATTTTGAGAGATACGACGGTAATCATCTTTAACACCATCCGTAAAAACTAAATGAGTCCTCATTTTTTTCTTATATGCCGAAGTAACTACCATATGTTTATCATCCAACCAATCGTAATGAGTAGCATCCCAACTATAAGGTACATTCAAAGTAATATCACTTCCATCTGAATCCATTGTAAAAGCTGCACTTGCCATTGGTTTCCCACTTTTTCTGGTTTTGGCTACAAAAAACACTCGTGAATCACTAGGATTAAAATGGGCATGATGAAACCACAACATTGGACCTTCAATATCACTTGGTGGAGGTGCAATCCTCGAAATATCTTTCATAGTCACAACCAATTTTGATTTTGCGGTTTCAATATCTAACAAGTATAATCCATCATTATCAGGATATTGAACATCTACTTGTGCATTTTGCTCTCCTCCAACATAACCAAAACCTTTAATAGCTTTTTCCAATCTATTAAAATTCACTCCTATCGCTTTTTTTCCATCATTAGAAACTCCTAAAATTGCACGATCCATAAGCCTTTCTTTGCCTGTGTGAACATTTAATACTACCGAGATAAATTTCCCTTTTCTACAATCATTGTAAATTATTAACGAATCTGGAGAACTACCTAACCACTGAACAAAAGCTCCTTGTTGAAAATTCCATGCTCTAGTTTTTGCTAGAGGTATAAATTTATTATTATCTTGCAGGTCAATCATTCCAATTTTTGCAATATCATTAGGATTTGGTTTCCTAGCCTCTATTGGAGTCTTCAAACATAAAACATACCTTTCGGATTTGCTCCATGAATGTTGTCCATAATATGCACTTGCAAAATGATGGTCTTGACCTTTTGTAATTTTTGTAATTTTTTTTATTGTCGGATAGGTTTCTATATTATTTACCTTACTCTGAGAGAATATTACATTAATACCCATCAAAATCAAAATTGATACTTTCTTCATCTTTTTTTACATTTATTTTTTTTCAATAGGATTTTCATACCAAATTAGTCCTAGACCAGGCATACCATTCTGAGAATTATTATTTTCTTCAGTATTAACAATATCTAGATCGCCATCACTATCCATATCTAACACTAAACTTTGATCAAATTTTACACCTTCAACACCACTTATATTATGGACCTCATTAAATTCACCATTTTGGTTTTCAATCCAAATTATTCCATTAACCCCTTCTGCTTTTTCCATACTAATAATTAAATCCAATTCTCCGTCTAAGTTTAAATCTTCAATTTTAACGCATTTAGGTTTAATTACATAACTAGGTAAGTTCTTAATATTTTTTAATATCCAATTCCCTGAATCATTTGTTAATATAGAAACATACCCCTTATTACTTCTTTTATCTTTATGAGTTACAGCTATCTCCTTAATTCCATCACCATTAATATCTTTTACGTCCAAAAAATTTGTATCAAATAAACTATTTACAATCCACTCTTTTTTCCATGCTGTTTTTTCAAATACTAATTTACCAGGGTTTTTCATCCAGAAAACCCCATCATTTTTCCCCTTCCTATCGCTAACAATAAGATCAAGATATCCATCATTATCTAAATCTGCTTCAACAATAGACATTACCCATTTCACTTTAGTTAATTCATGAAATTTCCATTTACCTTTTCTTTTATTATTGCCGGGGTTTTCCAACCAACCCAAAACGGCATTCTTTCCCTTTCCTCCAATTACTAAATCAATACCGTTTTTACCATTCATATCCTTTGGCAATCCATACATCCATCTCGTATTGTTATTAAAAACCTCTCTTGTAATCCATTTTTTTGAGTCACTAATACTCAAAATTTTAGATGGTGACCAATGTGCATATACTTTTTTTTCTTCTCCTTCTGTTAAACTAATAGCATCCATAAAACCATCGCCATCAAGATCAACCGGAAAAGAATCTTCAACATCAGGTGCATTTCCAAGAGTTACTGAATTATTTAAATCAAATCCACTACTAGAATTGAGATACAGCTTGGTTACACCACTTTGCTCCCACCCGACAACTAAATCAAACAAGCCATCATTATTAAAGTCCGAAGCTCGAACACCATCAGCCCCCATCAAAGAATCATCAATAACATGAGATGTCCAATTATTTTGTTGAGCATAACTCATAACCGACAGGAACAAGAATATACTCAATAACTTTATTTTAATAAATCCTACCATTCTTCTGAATCCTTAAATTTCATAGAGTCTAGTTTCAATGAAAGTATCTTCCTTACTTCTTCAAATTTTTTCTTTCCAACTAAATTTTTCCATTCATCTTTATCATTTTTATGATCATATAATTCTTCTGCACCGTCATTATATCTGATATATCTATATCTATCACTCTGTATTGCATAATTTCCTTTTTTATACATCGTAAAAGTATCAAATGGCCATTCTGATACACTATTATTGATTAACGGTAATAAACTATGACCATCATTCTTTATATTTACAGGTATTCCAGATAACTCAACTAGAGTAGGATATACATCAATAAGACCAACCGGTTGTTTATTTCTACTTCCTTTCGGTATGCCAGGACCTGAGAAGATTAGCGGTACATGTGATGACCTTTCCCACAATGTATGTTTTTGAAAAACATTCTTTTCACCCAAATGATAACCATGATCCGACCATAATACTATAATTGTATTCTCATTATATTCACTCTTCTTTAGCGCATCTAAAACTCGTCCTACTTGTGCATCAACAAAACTTGTAGAAGCTAAATAAGCATGCATAATGTTTCTCCATTGGTTGTTTTCTATAGCCCAATCAGTTGTAGGCATATAAACCTGTCTGTTAACTAGTTTAGATATTTCTGGCACATCATCTAAATCATCTTTCTTATATTTTGGTAATTTAATTTTATTAACATCATATAAATCGTACCATTTCTGAGTTACATACCAAGGCACATGTGGTCTCAAAAAACCAACCATCAACATAAAAGGTTCTTCATGTTTCTGGTTTAATTTATTTATGACCCAATCAGCTGATTGATAATCAGGAAACTCCTTGTCATCTTTATCAACAACAGCCCAATCAGTATTTGTTTTTGGATTAGCATAATTTCGTTTTAATCTTCCTACACCTGCATCAAAAGAACCTCTTCCTCCACTTTCATTAACAGAACCTTTTGGTACATGATAATGACATAACTTTCCCACCGCAAGTGTTTTGTAACCATAATCTGCAAAATACTGATGTAACAATTTTGTTCCATATTCATTAGCATACTCACTTAGCTTTTCATCCTTAATCCGTTCTTTACCAGGTATTTTTGACGGATATAAACCAGACATTACACTAGACCTAGATGGACCACACATTGGATATTGAGTATGTGCATTTTCAAATGAAATTCCACTTTGAGCTAACTTATCTATATTTGGCGTTATCGCATCTGGATAAACACCAGCGAAAAATGGAAAATCGTTGAGATCATCAACTGAAATAAATAATATATTTGGCTTTTTATCTACATTTAGCGAATCAATTTTTTCAGCAAACGAGTAGTTAACTACTAAAATGAGTATGTAAATCATTCTACATTCCAACTTTTTATTTCTTTTATTTTTACTCATTATTTAACTTTTTTAATTTACCCTAATTTGATCAATTGCCAATTCTCGTGAACTATGTAGCCCTAATTTAATTTTATTGGCTCCTGCTTTTAGACATTGAGGAATTCTTAAACTATCCCATTTCCTTTAATTGGTTAATACGATATTTTAGAATCTTATTAGGTACAGCACCACCCAATCTACCAGCACCTTGATGACTACATGGTCCTCTCAATTTAATACTTTCTCCATTAACCACATTCCTGTCACTACATCCCATTTTATATCTCTAAAACCAAACTCCATCTTTTTGCTCGATACAACTTTACCTTGAGAAACCAAACTATCCAAGTGTGGATTATCCAAAGACCATCTTTTTATATCATCTACAACAATTTTTTGAGAGATTCTAACATTCTTGTGTTTAGAAACATTTACAAATCTTTACTTTTCTTCCAATACATTATTATAATTATCTTTTATAATCGTCTTGATTGACACCCTTGCAATTTTCGAAGTCCTATTATTGACCTTAGTATCAACAAAACCAGTATTATCTTCTGTTCTTATAAAAATACCTGATCTGGGTATAAAAATTTTCTCTGTAATATTTAACCAAGTATTCGCATAAATACCGCTACCCGTATACCATCTTACTGAAGGTTGTTCGCAGTTGTGCACTCGCACGGAAAAATTTAGTATGCTGTTATCATTAATAAATTGTGTAATATCATAAGAAAACGAATACAAAAACAACAACTAGTATTTTAAAACTGATTTTAGAATATACATATACACGTTTATTTAAATTCATCTAACCTTACTTGATTAAAAGTTTAATATTTATTCTTTTTTTACTAAAATCTAGGTTTCACAAAACTTGGAAACCCACCATTCTCCCAATTACCATCACACTCCTCAAACAAAAGAGTCTTTAACTTATTGAGCATCTTTGGGAGTTTATCGTTTAATACTAATTTCTCTTTATAATCATCCGGAAAATAATATAATTGGAAAATATTCTTCTCTGCGTAATATCTAAGTTTCCATCCCTGTTTAGTGACAATAGCTGGCCCCAATTGCGATGCGTAAGTAGTGTATTCTCTTTCTATGTATTTCCCTTTTCCCAAAAGGGTAGATTTATAAGATTTACTATCCTTTCCTTCTATTTCTTTATTAGATATAATTTCAGATAAAGTATTAAGAATATCATAATTTGCTACTAAATGATTGTTTTCTGTTCCTTCATTAATATGATTTTTCCAAAATCATATTAATGGAACCCGAAGTCCTCCTTCCCAATTTGAACGTTTTAAGCCAGCCATTCCATCATTTCCGTCAAAAATATCTCCATTTAAATTGCTATAATATTTGTTTTTTATATTATCAAATTTCTGTCCTTTTATTGATATTTTACCATATTCAGTTCTACCTCCCTGTCGGGTATATACTTCATGACCATTGTCTCCGGTAAATATTATTATTGTATTATCAATTATATCTAATTCTGATAGTTTTTTATATATCTCACCTACAGAATGATCTAATATTTTGACCATTGTTCCATATTCTTTTTCCATTTCTGTCAATTCAGAATTATTTTTTAATTCTTCATCGACCATTGGTACAGAGATTGGACCATGAGGCAATTGACTAAAATAATATAAAAAAAATGGTTTGTTCGTTTTATTTGGATTGTTTTTGTCTATAAACTCAAGCGCTTTCTCTACAAATAAATCTTCAGAATATTTAGATTTACCTTCCATATTCCATCTTTTACTGTAATTATCAGGTGATTCAAATGCACCAGTTTTACCACAATCAACATGAGTATTTCCTGCTATTTTTTCCAACTGACCATTTTCAAAAAGAAAAGGAGGATAAACCCCATGACATCTTATATGATCGTAGTATCCATAATGATAATCCCAATCATGACTGTCAAGCCTTTCGGCCGATGTAGCAAATCCCCATTCTAACTTACCGATTTCTCCGGTCACATACCCTGCCTTTTTGGCAACCGTCGCCAAAAAAACTTCGTCTTCTTCAGCGGGTTTAGAAACTCTTTCTATCTCTTTGGAAATAACTTGTAGATTAATTATTTCTGCAGGTTTAACGTAAATCCCTGCTCGTGTCAAGCTCCAAGATGGGTTGTGAACATCGCTCATCCCTGTAATTAAACTTGCTCTTGCAGGGGCACAAAACATGCATCCATAGACGTTATTAAACTTCATACCTTGGTCTGATAATTTATCTATATTTGGTGTTGTAAGGTACTTTTGCCCATAAGTTCCTAACATTCCTCTACCTAAATCATCCGCATAAATTAAAATTATATTTGGCTTTTCTTGGCTATATACATTACGTACCCAAAAACATCTAATGCTTAAAATTACACTTCATTCTCCTTCAATTAATTATACATAATTTTCTTTGAAGCAGAATAGATAGGTTCTTTATAATCTTTCATTCTCTGTACTAATATCTTCATCATTTTTTCAGAAATATCTTTATAACCGTTTTGCTCATAACAATTTATAGTCTCATGAGGATCTTTTTCCAAATCAAACAACCAAGGTGACGTTCTCGTTGTTAACACCAATTTATAACGTTTGTTTATCAATGCAATCCATATATTATTTGCTTCAGAAATATGAATAAATTCATCTTCATCGACAATCTTTTTATTAGATAAAAGGTCTAACGATCTATCTTTACCTTCAAACCTAGTACTTGTTGTGATTCCCATTAGCCCTAGCATAGTTGGTGTAAAACTCACGTTACTATATGCTTTATTAATAACTTTTCCTTTTTTTATTTTTTCAGGATATCTAATCACAAAGCCTATTTTACTTGATGCTTGATATGGATTTCCTTTGTTCAATTTACCATGTTCGTAAAACATATCTCCATGATCTGATGTAAAAACAATAATTGTATTCTCTGTTAGGTTATTCTCATCTAAGAATTTTAAAATATCTCCTACTCTGTCATCTATATGTTTTACCATTCCAAAATACTGCTTTAGCTTTTCTACCTGAAAACCTTTTTTACCTTCACCTAAGGCATCATTTTTACCTCCTTTAGCCCATATTGGTCTTTTTTCAATGTTTTCTGGAAGCATTGTTTCTGGCATTTGCAAATCCATATCTTTATACATAGTATCATAAGGAGGTTTTGCATAATCTGGTGTATGAGGGTCTGGTATTGAAACCATTACACAAAAAGGCTTTTCTTTATCTCTTTTTATAATATCTATGGTCTTTTCTACAAAATAATCAGTTACATGTATCAAATCCCCTTTTGCATAGTTCTTTGCATTTTTCTCATTAACAACTTTAACCCCATTATTAGTAACATTAAAGTAAGGAGCATGGCCTCCAGTCATCATATACTTATTATCCTTAAAACCTGCTTTATACTTAATACCAAATTTATAACTATCTTTTAATTCATCTAAGTGCCATTTTCCTACATATGAAGTTTGGTAGCCGTTATCTGATAAAACATGTCCTAAGGTCTTTACATCTTTTCTTAATGGGAATGAATTTTTAATAACTCCATGAGATTGACGATACAAACCTGTTAGCATAGATCCCCTAGATGGTGCACAAACAGGAGATGCCGCATAATAGTTCATACAAATTGCTCCTTCATCTGCAATTCTATCTATGTTTGGCGTTTCTACACCTAGACCTGCTCCCCAGACATAACCAACATTTTTAGGTAACCGATCTCTGTAACAACTTAATGTTCTAAAGTTATGTTCATCGGTATGGATAATAACCAAGTTAGGTTGTTTTTGAGCGATAGTTGTTTTTGTTATTAGAAAAAACAGTATTATAAAATATTTTTTCGATATTATTTCATTCATCATTAATAGGTTTAAATTGTATTTTATTATATAAAATTTACTTTAATATGTTTCTATATTCTAAATCAATAAACCTCATAGAACCTGCAGGAACCGTTAGCTTTATTGTTTTATTTTTAATAGAGATATTCTCTTTTGTTAAAATATCCACAGCATTAATCAACTTGTTTCTCCCTTGTAAATAAATAGTTACTTTTCTATCCTGAGGATTGATATATCCAGGGTCTGCCAGCACCAATCGGGCATGTTTATCATCTAACTTGATAAGACTCCAAGAAGCTTCTTTTACTTTTAATAAAAGTTTATCGCCTTCTGCTTCTATAGTATTCTTTAAAACCTTTCCATAATCTTTTCCCGAGATCTTCTTATCTCCAACATAACCATGTTTAATATCGCTTACAGAATATGAAATTCCATTTTTATCTAATTCTTTTTTATAGTCTACATTTGTAATTGGCACCATGCCATTAGGCATCTCTGGAAGAAAATTTAGCCATCTATAATCAACCCCCATAGCAATTTTAGAATAATCATGATTGGGTACTGTTGCACCACACCAACCAACACTAGGCACAGATACTACTGCATCTTCCGCACTAGTTTTATATACACATAAATCATGCCCTTCATTAACTTCTTTTAAATAATTTTCATTTATATCTTTAATTAAGTGCCAAGAACCAATTGATAAAATATCTTCCTTCTCAACTACTGGGAGAACTCCCGATTTCATTAAGGCAAATAATATATTCATTCCAGGTTCTTCTAAATATTCAATATCAAATAATATACCATATCTGCTTCCGTAAGCAGCCATAATGGCTCCATTTCGTAAATAAGGTGATACTGATCTTTGACCTCCAGGAGATAAAGGTCTCCAACTAGTAGGATTGTCGTCTACCAAGCGCATTGCGTAATCATTAACATAACCACTTGCAAACATGCCTACCCTGCCAGCGAAGTTTAAATCTTGTAATCTATTATTAGTATCTTCTGCGGAGGGAACTAAAATATCGTTGTATTTATTTGAGAAGAAAAGCTCTCGCCAAAGAGGTCTTTCACAATCTGCAGCCCAAAACATATGTTTATACCTGAAATATAATTTGGCTTTATTAGCATTTTCACGAATTGCTTTTGCAATACGAGGTATATATTCCTTTACAAAATGAATAACTCTGGGATCCTCTGTATGTGACATCTCTGCATAAACAAATCCATAACAAGTATTTGGTGCTACTTTTAGTATCTGCTCTATGGTCTCTATTTGCAACATAAAAGGATCTGATCCATGACCAGCCCATATTGTAAATTTTTGATTGTTTTTTTCATGATCTCTCGCCTTATTTAGAATATCTTCTCTTGATAAATCATACGGTTTTCTTTTATCAATTCTAAGTGCTTCTTTACCTATCTTCTTTACCAATTCCGAACGATCAGTATTTTCAGAATATACATATTGTCTTATATAATTTACATCCTGGTTTTTTAATTTCTTTACTTCTTTTGTTTCTGAAGTCTCAGTAATCAAATTATAACTTTTATCAGATGCTTTCTGATACTTAGGTAGCTCAAAACCTAATGTCTGTTGGTATAATGTATTTAAATTATTTTCTACTTCTTTATGACGCCCGATAAACTCATGTTTTTCTTCCCACCATCTATCTTTGGTAACATCATAAGAATAAATTCCATTCCCTCCGCCTATTTGGCCAGCTCCAAATAACTGTTTAGATTCTGGTAAAAAAAGTAATTTATTATATATAATACCACTATAACTTTTACCTGATTTGGCGATCAAGTTTCCTTTTAAATCGGTAACATATAAATACCCTCCCATTTGGAAAGTAATTTGATCTTTAAAGGGTAACAAACAAGTTCCATAAACATAGGCGTACCTTTGTCTATCTTCAACATCAGCCTGAAAACTCGACATAACATCTAAATCTCCATTCAATATTATGCAAGATGCACTTTTTGCTCTACCAAAAAATAAAATTTCATCTCTATTATCGTTATCTATATCTTTTACCATTAAGTCATGTAACATAAAAGACATTTCTAACAAGGGTTGAAATATACTACTAATATCACCTTTTTTTACAACTCTTTTACTTACAGGATCTATAAAACCAAAAAAATCTGAAAAATATTTATCATGATTAAGTGTAAGTAAAAATAAAACCTTTTCATTCGAATTAGTGAAATACCCTGATTCAAGTTTTCTTACCACTCCTTGTATTGGAGTTTCAGAAACAAGAATACCTTTACTATCTACCTCATATAATTTATAATTATTTCCTCCTGTAAAAATTTTCACATCATTTCCGTTATTAACAACAGCAACTTCTGATAAACGAACTTTTATTCCAGGATTAAACTTCCATAGTAATACCCCATCACTATTCCAACAATAAACATTTCCATCACCACTAACAACTAACAAATCGTCATTACCATCACCATCAACATCTGCTGCTTCTATTTCAAAAACAACAGCCTTTTCTTCTGTCTTTGCATCCCACAAAAGGTTTCCATCTATAGAGTAACAAGAGACATTCTGGTCTAATTCAGAAATATATAGAACCTCTTTTCCTTCAATTTTAGCGCTTATTATATTTCTAATACCATTTCCTTCGGTAAAGAAATTTTGACTACTAATAGAAAATGTCCCGAGGAAAAATATTAGGCTGAAGTAAATATTTATAATTTTCATAATTTTATTCTAAGAATATAAACACCTGGAGGCAAATCTTTCAGAAAGAAAAACTTATTCTGAATTATTAGTATTCATTATTTTTTTTGCAACTGTGAAATCCAGATTATGTGTCTTACTTTAGTATTATTTTATTTCTACTTATAATCTCCCCTTTAAAATACATAATAACAATATATGTTCCAGCAGACAATTCATTCATTGTAACATACGTTTTATTGATGTTCTTAGATGTTTTGATAACATTACCAACTGTATCGTAGATTACTACAGAATCAACTTTATTACAATTTAAAAACAACTTCTCCTCTGAAAATAAGGGATTAGGGTATACAAAACACTTATTTTTAGCTGTCTCTGATAAAACTTCGTCTGAACTTAACAAGATATCATTTAATTCAGCACAAGTTATATAACCATCCCTTAAATGAACGGAGTTATCAAATAAAACTTCAGGGTTATCTGGTGAAAAGTTAAATCCACTGGAAAACGTATTAGTAATAGTTATCTTTTGTTCTTTAGATACACCACAATTAAAAGGAGCACTAACAGTTATAGGTGCTATAGCAGGTCCTTTTAACACTTTTTCCTCCATCTTCTGAAGGATTTATTATTTGTCTTTCTGATCTTAACTTTGCATTTACTCCTAATTCTTTATAAGCTTTTTCATTTTGAACCTTCAGTGTGGCTGTTTCTGTATACAATGCAAATGTGTTATTAATATACACTTCTCTTGTACGCCCAGGTCCTATTCCTTCTACATCATAATCCGAAATTCTGTCTTTTTTTAGTTCTTTAGTAGAAAACTCTGCTTTACCTGAAACAACTATTCCATATTCACATCCATTACATACTGTATTTTCTATATTTACGTAGCCATTATTTGTCATTGAATGTGGAGAAACCATTACAGTATTTTTACCATCTTGGGTATAAATATTCCTTGCATAAATATCATGTATAGCTCTACCATCAAACAACTGATATTCATTCAATAAAAGAGGTCCTGTTTCTAGCCTTAATGTACAACCTCCTTCTCCAAATAAATCTCTAAAAAGTATATTTCTTGAAGACGCATTCTGGACTATACCATAACCGTAATGACAATTAACAGCACTAGTATTTTCAATAATTCCGTTAACTGGATATCT
>CALKXS010000139.1 GCA_938003745.1 uncultured Algibacter sp. | reverse complement strand
TCTTTAAAACCTTAAAATATGAATCCACAAACAGATATAAGTTTAAATCTTTTCTACAAGCATTTAATATTATTGACGAGTATATAAACTGGTATAATAACGAAAGAATTCATTCTGCTTTAAATTATAAAACACCTGCTGAAAAAGAATTAGAACTGAAAATTAAAAACATGAATAACGTAGCATAAAAAATAGTACCAAATTTATTAGGTAGTCCACAACCTTTTAGTAAACGATGCAATAAATGTGGCTTTGACGAGTCAACAACCTCGGGAACTCTTTTCCATAAGTTAAAATTTGGTATCGATAAAGCCTTTGAAATGCTATATGAAATTACTATTAGCAAGAAAGGAGCTAATAGTATTTGGCTTGCAGAACATTTTAATGTAAACCAAAAAACGGCATGGGGATTTCGCCAAAAAGTACAACTAGCTATGCAAAGTAGTGAACAATTGTACACGTTGATGAAAAGGAGCTAATTTTAAACAATTACAGATCATAATTATGCAAGTCAAGTCATGGCTAAAAGCTATCCCAACACATGTAAGTAAATGGCATGTTCAAGCTTATTTTGATTAATTTTGCTTTAGAATAAATCACTCACAATTTAAAACTAGTATATTTTCATAAACAATTGAAAAGATGGTTGAAATTAAACCTATTTATCAAAATCAAATAAAACAGAAACTAGTCTTATAACTTAAAAACTATATTTTGAATAAAAAAGTCCCGAATTAAATTCGGGACTTTTTTGTTATTTCACTTTAGTTATTAAGTCATCTAGATGCACTTTAATTTGTTCACCCAAAACCATGTCTTTTAAAGTATAGGTGTTAGAATTCATTTCATCATCACCAACTAAAACAACAAAAGGAATTTGGCGTTTATTGGCGTTATTCATTTGCTTTTTCATTTTTGAAGCATCAGGATATAACTCAGCATTAATTCCGTTTGCTCGTAATTCTTTTATCGCTTTCAAACTAAATAGAGCTTCTTTATCACCAAAATTTATAAATAAAACGTCTACGTTTTTACTAACTGTTTCTGGAAACAAGGCTAATTCTTCTAAAACCAAATAAATGCGATCTAAACCAAAACTGATACCTACACCGCTAACATCTTTCATTCCAAAGACACCTGTTAAGTCATCATAACGACCACCACCTCCAATAGAACCCATTTTAACGTCTTTTGGTGCAGACACTTCAAAGATGGCTCCTGTATAGTAGTTTAATCCTCTTGCCAATGTTACATCCAATTGTAAAGTTGCAGTTTTTAAACCCAATTCTGTTATAGCAGTATTTATAAATTGTAATTCTTCAACACCTTTTAATCCTTCTTGAGACGATGCTAAAATAGCTTTTAAACTTTCTATTTGCGTTTCAAAATCACCAGTTAAAGTAAATAATGGTTGAAGCTTATCAATTCCAGATTGCGAAATACCTTTTCCTAACATTTCTTCTTTAACCTTCTCCTCTCCTATTTTATCTAACTTATCTAAAGCTACAGTAAAATCGATAAGTTTATCTGAAGCTCCAATAACTTCGGCAATTCCAGAAAGTATTTTTCTATTATTTATTTTGATAGTTACACCTTCTAACTTTAAAGCTGAAAAGACTGTATCATAAAGCTGAATAAACTCAACTTCTTGCCATAATGATTTTGACCCAACAACATCTGCATCACACTGAAAAAACTCTCTAAAACGTCCTTTTTGTGGTCTATCAGCCCTCCAAACGGGTTGAATTTGGTAACGTTTAAACGGAAACTCAATTTCGTTTTGGTGTTGTACAACGTAACGTGCAAATGGTACGGTTAAATCATAACGTAATGCTTTTTCAGATATACTAGAAATTAGTTTATTTGAATTTCTATCTTCATAAGCTTGAGCATCTGCTTTAGACAAATAATCTCCAGAATTCAAAATTTTAAAAATCAAACGATCCCCCTCTTCACCATACTTCCCCATTAAGGTATTTGAATTCTCAAAACTTGGTGTTTCTATAGGTTGAAAACCAAAAGTTTCAAAAGCACTACGAATCGTATTAAAAATATAATTACGCTTTGCTACTTGCTCTGGATTAAAATCTCTAGTTCCTTTTGGTATACTTGGTTTTTGAGCCATATCTCTATTTCCTGTAAAAACAGAAATTTTTTAATTAATGTTCTTTTTATGGATTCCGCACAACACTGTTATCATGTTATTCTTTGATGCGAAAAAGCAAAAATAATAGTTTAATTTGATTTTTGAATCCTGTCTTCACAGGAATAACTAAACTTAATTGATAAGCTTATCAAAATACTTAAACAAATCACCTTTTGTAATTACAGCACCTTGCTGTATTAAAGTAAACTTATCTAAATTTTTATCTTCAGTATAATCTTTTTTAGCTTGAACAAACTCGACAGCATCATCCATTAAATTTTCACGTAACCAACTGTAGCCTTCTGGCGTTGTTAAATCTTTATCGTTTGTTAATTTAACACCTATAAGTTTCATATTTTCTTCTGTCAAACTAAACATGTGTATTTGATTTGGTGATACATGCTCTAAAAAATTTGCAGAGTTTAAAACGCCTTCCCAAATTAAATCACTAAACACATCTAATTCCATTTCTGCTAAATCTGGCTTATTTGCTTTAAGATTTGTCCACTCATCAGCTGTTATAGACTGTGTTGCTAAAAAGTTTATAAACTCTTGATGTAATTCTTCAAATTGCTCTTTTGTTAATCTTGAGTATTTCATTGGTTTGTTTCCTTTTCCGCGAAAGCGAAATTAATTTAATCGTTTTTAATATTTAAACTGGCAGCGGCTTCAAAAGGTCTATCGGTTGCTATAATATCAACGCCAAAACCAATCCATTTTTTATATAAATGATCGCCCTTAGCTTCTGCTTGTTTATCTAAGTTTCCTAATGTCCCTAAAATGCATTTTATACCATAGCTATGTACCTTATTGTAAAATGCTTGTGATGTTAATCGTGTTCCTGTAAATACTAACATATTTTGAGTTGGAATTTTAGAATGAATTAACCAATCTAATTCTTCCTCGTTTCTTCCTGAAACAGATAATAATAAATCTGGTGCAACTTCATAAGCAGCTATAGTTTGTTTTAAATCATAAGTAATAATAGCTGAAATATCTTCGGCTTTGGTTGCTCTTATTAATGCTACAACCTCCTTTACGTCTACACTTTTTTTTATATCTATGGTTAAAGCAACATTATTCTTTTTTGCCCAAATTAAGATGTCTTTAAACAATGGGATTTTAAATACTGTTCTATTTCCATAATCATCTTGCAGATTAAATTGATTTAATTCTGAGTAAGTATATGATGTTAACTGTCCTTCACCCGTGGTTGTTCTATTTATACTATTATCGTGCATCAAGACTAAGACATTATCTTTGGTTTTTGCAACGTCTATTTCATAAATAGCGGGGATACTATCATTAATGTATTTTAAGGTTTCTAAGCAGTTTTCTGGATAATTATCAAGGCCTTTACCTCCTCTATGCACACTTATAATAGGCTCTGAATTAGATTTATAAGAAAATATTTCAAGCAAATGAGACTGGTTCAGTTTTGGAGTTTCTCCCTTATTTGTTTTACAGGACAAACTCAACAAAACCAGCAATAAAATAATAGCTCTTTTCATAATCTATAAAATAAAATGCGCCCATTAATTTAAGGAGGGTAAATTTAAGAATATATATGTTATTATTTTAGAAAATATAACGTAATCCGAATTGAGCTTGCCATCTAGATGTTAAACTAGAATCATAACCAAAGGCACTTGTTTGGTTTCCGTTAAAAGAGTAGGTTGGTGGTGTTCCTATACCACCTACCGCTAGTCCTATTGGTTGTACATTGTTAGGTTGGTGCACATAATATCCCAATCTGAATTTAATAAGTTCCCTACATTTAAAACATCTATGCTAAATTGAATTCTATTTGTTTTATCTCCAGAAGCTTTAATTTTATGGTCTTGTAAAAATTTAACGTCCCATTTTCCTCTCCATGGAGCTAAAGCACAGTAACGCTCTGCATATTTCCATCTACGATCATTTAAATAATCATCTTGAGCAATATAAGACTCTAATACAGCTGCATCACCTGTACCAGCAAATTGCATCTGACTTATATCTCTAGAAGATAGGAATATATATTAAATCGTTAATACCAGAACTGTCTCCATTTATATCTCCTCCATAAGTATAATTAAAACGTGCACCTTGTGCATATTCAAAAAACGTAGACAACATAGTAGACCATTTACTATCTGTACCATAATCCCATTTTTTACTAGCAACACCAATAAAACGATGTTTATCCTCTAGGAGTAACTGCTATAACCCAAATGGATTATTAAATATAGCCTCATCTAAATAAAAAGTTATTGAATTACACACTTAGTGTCTGTTTTATATTTTCTTGATATATTGGTTTAGCAAGAACCATTCTTTCTATTGTTTTATGAAAAATACCGTTTTTAAATTGAGAACGATTAATCCTAAAGCAAAATTCATCAAAGTAAGCTTGTAT
>CALKXS010000138.1 GCA_938003745.1 uncultured Algibacter sp. | reverse complement strand
CATTATTGGATAAAAAGTAAATGGAGTTATGAGTGTAAAAAATGCCGAAGTAGAACCTCGTTAAGAAGCGGCACAATTATGCAAAGTTCGAACCTATCTTTTCTAGTTTGGTATAAAACGATGTTTCTACTAACCGCAACTAAAAAGGGTTTTTCCAGTAAGGTTATCACAAAAGGAAAGTATCTTAAATTATACCTCAATGAATTTGTATATAAATTAAACCGAAGATACTTTGAAGATAAACTCTTTGATAGACTTGTAATAGCAAATATTACTGGATTATGAGTGAAAACGGATATTCAATAATATTTATTAATAATTATATAAAAAAAATATTACTTCAAACTTTTATTGATACTGATTATTTTTCTATTCGCAAACACTTCTTTTTCTCAAGTTTTTGATATTTATGATGGATCAACTACGGATAATACAGGTGGAGCCAATTCAAAAACAGTGGTTGAAACCTTATCTGCTATAACTATGACTATTAGAATACAAAATTCAAATATTGTTAACCCCGATCAGACGGTATACTTAGATACAGCGAGATTAGGAGGAGTTATAGGAACTACAAACGGAGCAGTATTTCATTCTATTTCTGCAGAAACTGGAACGGTGAGTATTAAATTTAGTACAGCAGTAAATAATACTACTTCACCGCTTTTAAACTTAAATCCATATTATGAACCGAATGTGTTAAAGCTCCACAAGAAATATAGTTTACACCACACTCAGCGTAATGCCTAACGGTTGCTTCATTTATATTACCTGAAGATTCTGTAAGACATTTTTTTCCTATTAATTCTACAGCTTTTCTAGTGTCTTCATAATCAAAGTTATCTATTAAAATTCTATAAACGCCTTTGCTTTTTAAAATCTCTTCAATTTCAAATAAATCTCTTGCTTCAACCATTATTTGTAAGTCTCTACCTGTTTCTTTAAGGTAAGCCTTAGTCATATCTATAGCTTTAGTAATTCCTCCAGCAAAATCTATATGGTTATCTTTAAGCATAATCATATCATAAAGAGCAAATCTATGATTTTCACCTCCTCCAATTTTTACTGCCCATTTTTCAAGCATTCTAATTCCTGGAGTAGTTTTACGAGTATCTAAAATTCTAGTTCTTGTACCTTTTAATAAATTAGTAAATGTTCTTGTTTTTGTAGCTATAGCGCTCATTCGTTGCATAGCATTAAGAACAGTACGTTCTGCCTTTAAGATAGATTGCGGAGACCCTTCAACAAACAAAACAATGTCACCATAAGTAACTTCTGTTCCGTCTTTTATTAGAATTTCAACTTTTAAATTCTTATCTATATAGTTAAAAACACGTTTAGCAAAAGCCACACCCGCAATAACACCTTTATCCTTCACTAATAATTTTGCTTTACCACGAGCATTGGTAGGAATACACGCTAAAGAGCTATGATCGCCGTCTCCAACATCTTCTCTAATAGCATTAGAAATTATTATTTCAATCTCTTTTTCAAATTGTTCTTTGGTTATCATATACTTGCGGTTTAACGCAAAAATAAGAAATTGATTTGCTTTTTTAAATTTTAGAATTACGAATTTTCAAAAAAAACTATGTTTTAATACATATTTGATAAATTGTAAATAGTAATTTTGCTATATGGTTATAAAATTACTTGCCATTGGCAAAACTGATAATAAGGAACTTAAAGCGTTAATAGAAGAATATCAAAAACGTTTAAGTCACTATATAAAGTTTCATTTAGAAATTATTCCTGATATAAAAAATGTTAAAAATTTAAGCGAAAAACAACAAAAACAGAAAGAAGGTGAGCTAATTTTAAGAAAATTAAGCAGTACAGACGTATTAATTCTTCTAGATGAAAATGGAAAACAGTTAGATTCTGTTATGTTTTCTAATTACTTACAAAAACACATGAATTCCGGGATTAAACAACTAGTTTTTGTTATTGGTGGACCTTATGGGTTTTCTGAAGATGTATATAAGAAAGCTAAAGGTAAATTATCGTTATCCAAAATGACATTTTCACACCAAATGGTTAGGCTTTTCGTTATAGAACAATTGTATAGAGGTTTTACTATTTTAAAAAACGAACCTTATCATCATAGATAATTTGTATTAGAGTTATTATAAACTTGATAAGGTTCGCAAAATATATTATTTAATGGTTTTGGAATATGCTCTTACGCTTTTTAAGTTGAATTTCTAAATCTTTGATTGTTCTTTTAACAGCATCTTCATAATTGTTTTCATCAGAACTAGCAAAAAGTCTAGGCCCAGGAGCACTTAATTCTATCTTACAAATCTTCCCTTTTGTTTTTGCATTATGTTCTACTTCAAAGTGTACTTCTGCATTAATAATCCAATCGTATTTTTTAAACAAATTTTTTAGTTTTTCAGTTACGTAAGCGTTCATAGACTCACTTGTTGCCATATGAACATATTGAATATTTATAGTCATAATAATTTGATTTAATGTTTAATCAAAAAAAAATATTCAAAACATCCTTTTATTGATATTTATCATATTTATGGAATATTTAACGTAATTACTGAAGCATTTTAATCTTCTATAACCTCTATTTGTTTTATAATTTGAGTTTCAGTAATTGGGTAAGCTTTATTGTTACAGATTGTTTGATACACATCTTCAAAAACATGTATATATGATGCTTTTACAGAAGCAATTTTTTCTTTGTGAACAATCCCATTTTCAATACCTGTTAATATTCCTTCTTGATTTGGTAATTCTACACCATATGAAAGATCTTTAATAGCTACACCAGACTGTAATTGTGTTTCTTGAATATCGCAACGCGTTTTAACGTAAGATCCTTTGGTACCGTGTAAAACAAAAGACGCTTGAGCATCAGCCACCAATACACTTACTGTTACATAAACTTGCTCCCCATTTTCAAACTCTAAATACACAGATGCGTAATCATCAATTTGAGTATTTGGTCTATTTCCCTTCTTTACTTTTTTCCATTTTTTAGGAATTCCAAATAAAGCAATTGCTGCATCAATTACATGTGATCCTAAATTATAAAGCAAACCATTACCTGGTAAAGCAGATTCTTTTACTGTATTATTTGTAATATTATAATTATATCTATCATACCTAAAATGCACTTCAATAATATTTCCTAATTTACCAGATTCTACTACGTTTTTTACTGATAAGAAATCACTATCATACCTTCTATTTTGGAAAGGCATTACAAAACAGTTATTATTATTTGCTTCAGTAAAAAGTGCCTTAGCTTCCTTAGATGTTACCGTAAACGGTTTTTCAACTAAAACATGCTTTCCTGCTTGAATAGCTTTTAAAGCAAAATCAAAATGAGTAAAACTAGGTGTATTAACTACTATCAACTCTATTTCTGGATCATTTATAATATCATCAACTGAAGTATAACTTTTTATATTTGGATAAATTAAATGAGCCTTTTTCACTGTACGCTCTACAATTCCTGCCAATTGAAAACCTTCATGTTCTTTTAAAAAAGGACAATGAAATAAGCTTCCAGACATTCCAAAAGACAAAACTCCTGTTTTTATAACTTTATTCATAAGTATTAATTTATATTAATGATGAGTTGACAAGTAAAAAAACGAATGTAATTTATTATTTCATTTAAATCAATTTAATAGTAATTTTGAAGCTTAAAATAAAACTATGGAAATTGTTTTCGCAACCAATAATCAAAATAAAATTAAAGAAGTACAAGCTTTAATTCCTTCACATATAAAACTACTAAGTTTAAAAGATATTAATTGTAATGAAGATATTCCTGAAACACAAAACACCATTGAAGGTAATGCTATTCAGAAAGCAGAGTATATTAAAGCTCATTATGGTTATGATTGTTTTGCAGACGATACTGGCTTGGAAGTTTCTGAATTAAATGGAGCTCCTGGAGTATATTCGGCTAGATACGCTGGTAAGCAACGTAGCGCCGAAGACAATATGCAAAAACTACTGCAAGAATTAAAGAACAAACAAAATAGAAATGCGCGTTTTAAAACCGTAATAGCGCTTCATATCAATAATAAAATAGAAACGTTTACTGGTTTATGTGAAGGAGAAATAACAAAATCCAAATCTGGAAATAATGGTTTTGGTTATGATCCTATTTTTCAGCCTAAAGATTACAAACAAACTTTTGCAGAAATGGATTTGAAACTAAAAAACACTATTGGACACAGGGGTAAATCTGTAAAGCAACTTGTCCAATTTTTAAGTCAATAAAATTTCTTTTAAAAACTTAAAATACAAGTTGGTTCTTAATATTCTTTATAGTATTTTTAATTTATGACAGAGGAAGATATTGAAAAAGAAAATGCAGCCATAACTAAAGCCTACAAAGAGTTACTAAAAGTAAGCTATAGAACACTTTCTAATGATGATAAAAAATTAATTAGAAAAGCTTTTGAAGTTGCTGTAGATGGGCATAAAGATCAGCGAAGAAAATCGGGCGAAGCCTATATATTTCATCCCATTGCCGTTGCAAAATTAGTTGCAGAAGAGATTGGTTTAGATGCCACTTCTATTGCCGCTGCCCTACTTCATGATGTTGTAGAAGATTGTGAAGAATATTCTATTACAGATATAGAACAACTTTTTGGTGAAACTGTGGCCAAAATTGTTGACGGACTTACCAAAATATCTTCTTTAAGCAAAGAGCAAGATATGGATGTATCCTTGCAGGCAGAGAATTTCAGAAAAATGCTTCTTACTTTAAATGATGATGTTAGAGTTATCATTATAAAAATAGCAGATAGGCTTCATAATATGCAAACTATGGATTCTATGCGCGCCGATAAACAGGTGAAAATAGCATCTGAAACACTCTACATTTATGCGCCTTTAGCTCACAGAATCGGGCTTTATAATATTAAAACAGAACTTGAAGATCTTGCTTTAAAATATACAGAACCAGATGTTTACAGTGATATTTTAAGTAAAATTAAAGACAGTAAGGAAGAACAAGATCTTTATATAAAAGAATTTAGTAGTGTTATCAAAAACTCTTTAGATAAGGAGTTAATGGATTATAATATTAAAGGACGACCAAAATCTATATTTTCTATTAGAAAGAAAATGGTAAAGCAAGGCGTTTCTTTTGATGAAGTTTATGATAAGTTTGCTATTAGAATTATATACAAATGTGATGATGAAGATGATGGTACTAACGAAAAATTCTTAGCATGGAAAATATACTCTATAGTTACAGATCATTTTAGACCAAACCCTATTAGGTTGCGAGACTGGATTTCTTCTCCAAAATCTACGGGATATGAAGCATTACACATTACTGTAATGGGACCAAAAGGCAGATGGGTAGAAGTACAAATTAGAAGTGAGCGCATGAATGAAATAGCTGAAAAAGGCTATGCGGCTCACTACAAATACAAACAAGCAAGCGAAAAAGAAGATAGCTTAGAAACTTGGATAAACAGATTACAAGAAGCTCTTGAAAGCCCAGAAATAAATGCTGTAGATTTTGTTGAACAATTTAAACTCAATCTTTACTCTCAAGAAATTTTTGTTTTTACGCCTAAAGGGGAATTAAAATCACTTCCCAAAGGCGCTACATCTTTAGATTTTGCTTTTAGTATTCATACTGAAGTTGGTATGAAAACCAGAGGCGCCAAAGTTAATGGTAAACTGGTACCGTTAAGTCATGTTTTAAAAAGTGGAGATCAAGTTGATATTTTAACGTCTTCAAATATAAAGCCGAATGCCAACTGGTTAAATTATGCTACAACGGCTAGAGCTAGAGGTAAAATTAAATCGGCATTAAAAGAAGACCGCAAGCTTATTGGAGAAGAAGGTAAAGAAATTTTAAGGCGAAAATTAAAACAACTTAAAATTACACTTAACGAAACTATTGTTAATGAACTTGTTAGCTACTTTAAACTAAAAACAAGTTTAGACCTATTTTATAGAGTTGGTATTGGCACTATAGACAATACCATGCTTAAAGACTATGCGTCTTCAAGAAGTAATGCTTTAATGAGTTTTATTAAAAATAAAATTTCAAGAAAAGCTAATATTCCAAAAGAAGAGATTGATAAGGCAGAAGTAACTGCAAACTATAATTCTCTGGTTTTTGGCAAAGAAGAAGAAAAATTAGATTATAAATTATCAAATTGTTGTAATCCTATTCCTGGTGATGATGTTTTTGGTTTTTTAACCGTTTCCGAAGGCATAAAGGTTCATAAAAAGAACTGTCCTAATGCATTAAGTTTAAATTCAAACTATGCTTATAGAATACTAAAAGCCAAATGGGTAGATTCTTCGCAACAAGAATTTGCTTCAGAAATTATAATATCTGGAATAGATCAACTAGGTTTAGTAAATGATATTACGCAAATAATTTCTTCTAATATGAATGTGAACATGAAAAGTCTTAATTTTGAAACAGATGATGGCTTATTTAGCGGGAAAATAAAAGTTGTCGTTAAAAATAAATCACTTTTAAAAAGACTTTTAGAGAAACTTAAAAAAATTAATGGCATAGATAAGGTCTATAGAGTATAAAAAAGTGTAAATTTGTACCGCAATTATGAATTCAAAGGCAGATACTAAAAATCAAGAAATAGTTAAAAGCGTGTTTACAAGCTTTTTAGAAACCAACGGACACCGTAAAACGCCCGAACGTTATGCTATACTTCAAGAAATTTATAATAACACAGAACATTTTGATATAGAGTCTTTATATCTAAACATGAAAAACAAAAAGTATCGTGTTTCTCGCGCTACTTTGTACAATACTATAGAATTACTTTTAGAATGTGGTTTGGTTAGAAAGCATCAATTCGGTCAAAATCAAGCACATTATGAAAAGTCTTATTTTGATAAGCAACACGATCATGTTATACTTACAGATAGTGGTGAAGTCATAGAGTTTTGCGACCCTAGAATTCAGTCTATAAAGAAAACAATTGAAGAAGTTTTTGATATCGAAATAACAAATCACTCACTTTACTTTTACGGAAATAAAAAAACAACAACCACTAATTAATTTTTTACAATGGCAGTAGATTTACTACTAGGATTACAATGGGGAGACGAAGGCAAAGGAAAAATTGTTGACGTACTAACATCCAACTACAACATTATTGCACGTTTTCAAGGTGGCCCAAATGCAGGACATACTTTAGTCTTTAATGGAAAAAAACATGTTTTACATACCATTCCTTCAGGAATTTTTCATGATGATGCAACAAATTTAGTTGGTAACGGTGTTGTTATAGATCCAGTGATTTTTAAAAAAGAACTAGATAAACTAGAAGAACAAGATGTAGATTACAGAAAATCTCTTGTTATATCTAGAAAAGCACATATTATTTTACCAACACATAGGTTACTTGATGCAGCTAGTGAAGCTTCAAAAGGTAAAGCAAAAATTGGTTCTACATTAAAAGGTATTGGCCCAACTTATATGGACAAAACTGGTAGAAACGGTATTCGTGTTGGTGATTTAGAATTAGATAACTGGAAAGATATTTATAGAACTTTAGCTAATAAGCACGAATCTATGATTTCTTTTTATGATGTTGAAATTGAATATGATTTAGCAGATTTAGAAAAAGAATTCTTTGAAGCTGTAAAAGTTTTAAAGTCTCTTAAGTTTATAGATTCTGAAGAATATGTTTATCAAGCTCAAAAAGCAGGAAAAACTATTTTAGCAGAAGGTGCTCAAGGGTCTTTATTAGATATTGATTTTGGAACATATCCTTTTGTAACATCTAGTAACACAACTGCTGCTGGTGCTTGTACAGGTTTAGGTGTTGCACCAAATCAAATAGGTGAAGTATTTGGTATTTTTAAAGCCTATACAACACGTGTAGGTTCTGGACCTTTCCCAACAGAATTATTTGACGAAGATGGAGAAACCATGGGACGTGTAGGTAATGAATTTGGAGCAACAACAGGCAGAAGTAGACGTTGTGGTTGGTTAGATTTAATTGCATTAAAATATGCTTGTCAAGTAAACGGTGTTACACAATTGATGATGATGAAAGGTGATGTACTTTCTGGTTTTAAAACCTTAAAAGTATGTACAGCTTATAAGTATAAAAGTGAAGTCATTAACCATTTTCCTTATAATATTGAGCCAGAGAATGTAGAACCAGTTTATACAGAGTTTAATGGATGGGAAGAAGACTTAACAGGAATGTCTGAAGCGTCTCAACTGCCAAAAACTTTAAACGAATATATTGAGTTCTTAGAAAAAGAATTAGAAATCCCTATTACTATTGTATCTGTTGGTCCAGATAGAAAACAGACTATTTTTAGAAAGAGATAGGCAAGTAAATTCATAAAATTTTTAAAAAAAAGACTACTTATTAAGTAGTCTTTTTTTTATATTTGGTTTTTATTTTTCTTTAAAATTAAATATTTATGACCTTAATCAAAAGTACACTCTTTAAAACATCATTCTTGCTAATCATTTTAATTTGGTTTACTAATTGTAATAATGATATTAATGAAAATCAAATATTAGATGATTCTCAACAAATAAAAACTAAATTTACACTTGAAAACTTTAAGGATTCTTTCATAAAAGAAAACCTTATTGTTAATTAGGAAGATTACAAAGTAAAGACTAATGATACCATTGCTATTTATGAATATAATACGTCTTTAAAAGAAAGAATTTCCATTGAGCAAGGTAATCAACATATTTATTTTAAATATAAAGTCTTAGCTATAAAAGAAACCCCTGATGCTTGGTCTTATAAATTGATTAAATTCTTCACAGATAAAGAAAACGCTCTGAATGATACATCCTCAATTTATGAAAACGTATTTACTGGCTCTATATACTATTATAACTTAGAAGGAGAACCTATTAAAGTAGAAACCTTCAAAGACGGTACATTAATTAGCGAATTCTCCCCAAGACTAAACTATTCTTCTAAAATAGCCCCAAGTAAACCAGGTATGGATAACCCAGATGATGCTTACGACGAAGACACGGGTAGCAGTGGTTACAAAACAGTAACTGTACGCCACTATACAGACTGGTATAAAGTATTCCCTAATGGCACACGTGAATACACACACTCAGTTCCTGGCAGAACTACTTACGAGAAAATTTATGTTTCTAATAATACGGCACCTATTCATGTACATTCAAGTCCTTAATTTGGTGGTTCTGCTTCCGACATTCATTATAAGGAGCACATTATTGACTTAAAAGTTCTTGAAAATATTGTACATATTGATGATACAGAATTAACTGGACTACCTAATAAATTTGGTATAAATTCCTAAGCCACTTTTTTATAATTTTTTACTCTGATTTCTAATTCTTTTTCTGCTAGAGTTTTGTAGTCCAAAGACGAATGTAATCGTTCATTATTATACCATTTCATATATTGTTTTATCACCAATTCAGTATGAATAATACTTTTGAATTTATATCGGTTAGTACATCCGCATTTAATTGATTTGAAAAAACTTT
>CALKXS010000137.1 GCA_938003745.1 uncultured Algibacter sp. | reverse complement strand
GATTACATCAATTGGTATAATTATGAAAGATTACACTCGAGTTTAGGATACCTAATACCAGCAGAAATGGAATTGAAAATCAAATTAAAAAACATGAATAAAGTCGCTTAAAAAAATCTACCAAATTTACTAGGTAGTCCAGTGTCCATTACCATTCATTGTAATATTGTAATGACCCAAAACCGATACAATTGACAACTTTTCTTTAATCTCTGAAATTTCCATGAAAAAAACTTTTATAGCACTAATCCGTGTCAAATGTAACTACTTAGTTTTTATTTTCAAAATTAATGTGATTTGAATAACACTATTATGTTTCTTAATTTTGTTCAAACACAGTACAAACAGTTATATATAGCACTATTATGAGTTTTGGAACAAGACTTTTAGAAATAAGAAAAAGTAAAGGGTTTTCTCAAGCAGAACTTGCAGAGATGTTAAATACAAAACCCCCTGTAATTGGGAGGTATGAACGCGGAGAAGCCACTCCATCTATTGAAGTAGGCTTAAAACTATCTAAAATACTAGAGGTATCTCTAGATTATTTAACAGGAAATACAGACCTAGAGCTTGACCAAAAAACATTAGACAGGATAGAAGAAATTTCTAAGATTCCTACACAAGACAGAAACTTTATTTTTAAAGCTTTAGACGCTCTCTTAAGAGATTACAAAACACAAAAAGCATATTCTTAAAACATAAAGACAGAACTAATTTCTTAGCTCTGTCTTTATTATTTCTATAAAACCGTTTAAAACATTCCCATTACGCTGCGCTAAATGAGAATGTGCGAAGGGGTTTTATTCGCACAAATATTTAGCTAAAATTAAAATTACGATATAAATAGGCATTGATAAAACACTATAAAATGCTAATCGGTCACTAGCTAAATGAGTAATAATATTTAATTTATTCTTCAACACATATTTAATCTCATAGACTATGAAGACTAAAAAAAACCAAAATGAAAAATAAACAAATATGTAACCTCCTAACAATGCTAGGCTTCCAAAAAGAAAAGAGTTAAACAAACAACTTGCTATAATATTAGCAGTTGCTGTAAAAACAACAATACTCATTCCTACTAAGTTTGTCCACCTCAATTGATTTAACTCCTTCATTCAACAATTATTTTATAACCATTATTAGATAATATTTGCGATATCTTAGTATCAACATCTCCATAAAAAACAGGCATTAAATCAGATATTTCCTTTTTTATATTTATCGTAGGTATAGGTATTAAGGGAGTTTGAGAGAACTCACTAAGCATCCTTTGCATCCCTGCTTCTGATAAGTTATTATTTAGTATTACTATAACCTTATTCTTAAAATTGGTATAATCAATATTATTTTTAACCGTTTCCCAAATACTATTAGGAACATTAGGTTTATTTGCTTTTTTTGAATTGATATAAGCTTCTGTAAACTCTACAATCCTAGAAGAGATAACCATCCTATTATAAACTTGTTCAGCTGGTGTAACTTGGCTATATCGGCTATTCCTAGCCGACACATTAACTACACAAATACTAAAAAGCAGTATTGAAATTATATTTTTCATTTAATATATTTTTATTATTTACAATCATCTTTATTATACTCATCTCTCCTAGCATAGTCATTTCTGTTTTTATCAAAAGGCTTTACATCAGCTCCTTTTTTACTTTTAACAAAGTTTTCTATTGCTTCCATTAAATTTTTCCACGTTCTGTCAGCTAAATCAAATGCAAAATCACTTCCTTTAGCTGGTACCACCCATGGTAAAACCTCATTTGCTCCAAAATCAAAAACAGTATGTAGCCTATCAGCACCTCTTACAACGAAAGAATAAGAGCCATCTCCATTATCTTCTAAACCAAATTGTCTATGACCACTAACAGGATGCCCCCAGTGATCCCAACTGGTTGCAGTTGTAAAAGTCCAATACATTCCATTATAATCATATTCAGTACATATAACTGTAGCTGTATCAAAAGGCGTACGGAAATCCATCGCAGAACCTAATGGATTTGAAGAATTCCATGAATTTGAATCTTGAATATCATAAGGCATAAATTGTGTCTTTTCCCAAGGGTAATCACCTCCTGTAACAAGATTATTAAAATTCTGCCTAATCTCTTCAAATAGTTGTTGAGGAGAATAACCATCAGGCAACTTATTAATATCTAAATTATACCGATCTAAATTAATATCTCCTGTACCATTTGCTTCCATATCCTGTATACCAAACTCATAAATATCCATTCTAGTACCAGGAGCATTAAGAATGTTATGTATTCTCTGATTTATTAAGTTCTGAACATTAGCTGCCACTTTTTGATGTCTTAAGTCTTTATTCAAACAAGGATCAGGTTTACAACCTCCTTTGCCATCAGGAATTTGTCCTTTCGGACAATCATCACTCTTATTTTCAGGATTGTATCGGGTATCATCATCACAATCCTGTACACTTACGTGGAATTTTTCAGTTGAAGATAAAAATAATAGAACCATTTTTTTTTGGTGCTTTTCATTTTTTTATAGCACGTTTTAAAAATACAGTTTTTTAAGTTAATCGTAAGGTTTTATTTTCAATTGAAGAAAAAGACAGTTTAACAATTCCGCACAGGTCAAGTCCAGATGTTTTGCAAACAGCCTCTGTACTTGCCCTGCT
>CALKXS010000136.1 GCA_938003745.1 uncultured Algibacter sp. | reverse complement strand
CACCATCGTCATCAGAATCTAAGTAATTAGCAATGTTATCAAGATCTGTATCATCATGGGTAACCGTATCATCATCCGGATCAGATATTGTGAATTCACCATCTCCGTTTAATTCTTCTAAATAAGAAGGCACTCCATCATTATCATGATCATTTTCAAAACTCTGCACTAAATCAAATTTAAAAGCGATTGGCGTATATGCATCAATTCCTTCAGAGCCTCTACTAAAATATGCTAAACCAGAAGGTAAGAACATAATACCGACACCTCTATTCATATAATCAATAATCCCATCTGAACCATCAACAAAAGATTCTGCTACTTTAAAAAATGGTAAAGCCTTTCTCCAACCAGGTATCAATGTTGCTAAATCAAAATTAACAGGATTTACTGCACTATCAAAAATAGTACTATCATCATCTAATAAAAAACCTTCATGATTAACTCTAACTTCATCTGCAAAAGTAGGAGACTTATCACCACCTCCAATATTTAATTTAAGAATATAAAATTCGTAATTCGTATTAGCAAAAACAATGGGCTCAAGTTTTAATAAAGGAGATTCCATTAATAAAGTATGTCCATCTGGTGCGGTAGTTTCACCATCTGCTAACTTTGTTATCACAACATCTACCATGCTAGGATTAATTACAGCTTCAAACTCAGTTGAATTATAATAATGAGACTCTAAATAAGCAACAATTTCAGTTTTATCTTCAACCTGCACCTCGTCTCTATCTCTTTGAGGAATAGTTTCAACTGTATCATTATCATCATCTTTTTTACAAGAAAAAAGACTAATTGCTAAACAAAGCATCAAAATACTAACTTTTCCTATTTTCATAACTATTTATTTTTTTTAAAATAACAATGTTTATTAAGAAATTGTAACTTAACAAATAACTTAATTATTCCTTATTTTTGACGGGCAAGATACAATTTTAATATAATTTTGCGCAAGAACATTAACGTAGTTTTACAATTATTATATGCGAATAGACAAGTACTTATGGTGTGTTAGGTATTATAAAACAAGAACAATTGCTACAACAGCATGTAAAAAAGGCCAAGTTAGAGTTAATGATGAGATTGTTAAACCGAGCAGAGATGTTTATCCTCAAGATCTTATTCAATTAAGAAAAAATCAAATAAACTATAGGTTAACAGTAAATGACCTACCACCAAATAGAGTTGGAGCAAAACTAGTAGATCTTTACAGAATAGATACAACGCCTAAAGAGCAATTTGAAGCTCAAGAGCTTTTAAAGTATTCTAAAGATTATTATAGAAAAAAAGGAACAGGAAGGCCTACAAAAAAAGACAGAAGAGATATTGATGATTACACGGACGAGCCACCTATAAACGAAAACTAGATATTACTAATTTAGAAAAAGATTAAAGCCCTTATTAAAAAGATAAAATTACCAACTAAAATGAGTAATTTTATACTTTAATTCAAATTGAAAACAATATTTATGACTGATAATGTTATTCTTAACCATACAGAAATTAATAACAAAATAAGGCGCATTGCTTTTCAAATATATGAAAGCAACGTAAACGAAACTGAAGTTATTCTGGCAGGTATTGATAGCAACGGTTACATACTCGCAAAAAAAATAAAAACTGCATTAAAGAAAATTTCTAGTATCGAGCCTCTGCTTTGCAAAGTTACAATTAACAAGAAAAGTCCTTGGAAACCTATTACAACATCTTTGGTTCCTGATGACTACACAAATAAATCTATAGTTTTAATAGATGATGTTTTAAACTCTGGAACAACCCTAATATATGGAGTAAAGCATTTTTTAGATGTACCTTTAAAACAATTCAAGACTGCTGTTCTTGTAAATAGAAATCATAAAAAATACCCTGTTAAGGCTGACTTTAAAGGTATTTCATTATCTACTTCTTTACACGAACATATAAATGTAGTTTTAGAAGGAAAAACTCTTGAGGCTATATTAGAATAACGTAAAAACAATTTCGTTAGCTATTTCTTCTTTTGTTTTTTCATCAACTATAACCTTTACTTGAGCTTTGTTATAAAAATGTATGCGTTCAAATAGATGTTTCCCAACAAATTCTGCCATAGCCTCCTCTGTTTCTATATGTGCAATTAATGGGCGTTTACTTTTCTTTTTTATTAATTTTTCAGATAATGTAGAAACAGATCCCTTTAAATAAATACTGGTTACATTTTCAGCATTAATTATATACTCCATATTTGTTCCATAACAAGGTGTCCCACCACCTACAGACAATATAAAATTGGTATTATTTTCTATTTGCTCCTTTAAATAAAACGCTTCTTGTTTTCTAAAATAAACCTCTCCTTTAGTTTTAAAAACTTCAGACACGGTTAAATTTTCTTTTTCTTCTATTAAATCATCCAAATCAACAAAATTATAATCTAATTTTTTAGCTAATTTAGTTCCTATTGACGACTTTCCAGAAGCCATATATCCAATTAATACTATTATCATTTTTATCTTATAAATTGATTATGAAAAACATACGTTTCAGAGGTGCAAAAAAACAAAAAAAACTTAAAAAAACTATTGTTTAATTAATAAAACATTATATATTTGCACCCGCAAACAACAAGTATGTTTGTTAAAAAAAATGACCTGGTAGCTCAGTTGGTAGAGCATCTCCCTTTTAAGGAGAGGGTCCTGGGTTCGAGCCCCAGCCCGGTCACTAAAAGCTAGACAAATAATTTAGTGATTAACCCCTAATAATTAATACTTATTAGGGTTTTTAAATTTATAAGTCAGTTCATTTAGTTGAATAATTACTAAAACGACCTGGTAGCTCAGTTGGTAGAGCATCTCCCTTTTAAGGAGAGGGTCCTGGGTTCGAGCCCCAGCCCGGTCACTAAGAAAAAGCTAAGTAAATCACTTAGCTTTTTTTATTTTTACTACTTTAGTATTAAGCGCACGTGGCGGAATTGGTAGACGCGCTGGCTTGAGGGGTCAGTATCCGTTCTAGGATGTGGAAGTTCGAATCTTCTCGTGCGCACTTTAATTTTTCCTTCCTATTTTTTATATTTATTTAGTTTTACTTAGATTTGTTTAATCATTTCATTAAAATCATGAGCAACATTCAAGTTAATTTTAGTATTAAAGATTTAGAAAATCTTACAGGAATAAAAGCGCACACTATAAGAATTTGGGAAAAACGCTACGATTTACTTAGTCCTAATAGAACTGGCACAAATATTAGAAATTACAGCACCTCTAGTCTTCAAAAACTATTAAATATATCATTCCTAAATAATAATGGTATTAAAATATCTAAAATAGCAGACTTAAATGATAATGAAATACCTGTAAGGGTTAGAGAAATTGCTTCTAGGTCTAAAATTGAAGATCACTCAATAAATGCTTTGAAAATAGCTATGATCAATTTTGATCAAGTTCTTTTATACAGCACTTATAATAATTTAATAGAAAATAAAACCTTTAGTGAAATTTTCTATACCGTATTTGTTCCTTTATTAAATGAAATAGGCTTACTTTGGCAAACCAATACTATTACGCCTGCACACGAACATTTCTTATCTGTACATATAAAGCAAAAAATACTTTTAAATATAGAAAAACTTCAAAGTTTAGAACCAAAACCTATTTCAAAAACTTATGTCTTATTTTTACCTGAAAATGAAATACATGATATAGGATTACTATTTATAAATTACCAATTACGAAGCAAAGGATATCATACTATATTTTTAGGAGAAAGCGTTCCCATGGAAAGTTTAACTGATTTGTTAGATTATTTTGATGAAATAACATTTTTGTCGTATTTCACTGTTTTTCCAAAATCCAATGATATATTAAATTATATAGAGAAATTTAGTAATTTATTATTAAAAAAAGAAAAAACAGATTTATTCTTACTTGGTCCAAAACTAGAAAACATTAACACTTCAAACCTTCCCATTAAAGTAAAAAACTTTAGTTCTATTGAAAATCTGGTAGAAGAACTTTAGATAGTTTTTATCGTCTAACTTTTTACTATATTTGTTAGACAATATGAAGAAATCAATTATAATATTAGGTTCGGGTTTTTCATCTTTATCTGCAGCCTGTTACTTAGCAAAACAAGGATACGATGTCACTATATTTGAAAAAAACGCAACCATTGGTGGTCGTGCTCGCCAATTAAAACGGGATGGTTTTACATTTGATATAGGCCCTACATGGTATTGGATGCCTGATGTTTTTGAACGTTTCTTTTCAGATTTTAATAAAAAACCTTCAGATTATTATGTTTTAGAAAAACTAAATCCAGCCTATAGTGTTTATTTTGGAAAAGATGATTATATAACTATTAAAGATACTCTAGAAAAAATCTTATTAGCTTTTGAAAAAGAAGAAAAAGGAAGCTCTGTAAAATTACAAAAGTTTATAGACAAAGCTCAGGACAATTATAATATAGCTATTAAGGACTTAGTTTATAACCCTGGCATTTCTCCTTTAGAATTAATTAGTATCAAAACTGCAAAAAAATTAAATCAATTTTTCAGCACCATTAAAAGAGACGTTAGAAAAACATTTAAAAATGACCGATTAATAAAAGTACTAGAATTTCCTGTATTATTTTTAGGTGCTAAACCTAGTGATACACCATCTTTTTATAGTTTTATGAATTATGCAGATTTTGGACTTGGTACATTCCATCCCCAAAAAGGTATGTATCAAGTAATTCTATCTATGGAATCTTTAGCTAAAGACCTAGGAGTAAAAATAAAAACGAATACTCCAGTATCCAAAATAATTACGAAAGATAAAAAAGCAGTTGGTGTAATTACCAAAGGAGAAACACATCTTGCTAATGTTATTTTAAGTGGAGCTGATTACCACCATACAGAAACACTCCTAGAAAAACCACTAAGACAATATTCTGAAAGTTATTGGGATAAAAAAACTTTCGCCCCATCTTCACTTCTATTTTATGTTGGTTTTGATAAAAAAATTAAAAACGTAAATCATCACACCTTATTTTTTGATGTTGACTTTGATGACCATGCAGAAGCTATTTATGATGTACCTCATTGGCCAGAAAATCCATTATTTTATGCTAGTTTCCCAAGTAAAACTGATGACAGTACTGCTCCAAAAAATAAGGAGGCAGGAATTTTTTTGATTCCACTTGCTCCAGGACTAAAGGATACACCAGAAATTAGACACTTTTATTTCACAAAAATAATTAAGCGTTTTGAGGAATTAACCTCTCAAAAAGTTAAAGACCATATTTTATTTAAAAAATCTTTTTGTGTCAATGATTTTATAAAAGACTACAATTCATATAAAGGAAATGCCTATGGTATGGCTAATACACTTATGCAAACCGCTTTTTTAAGACCAAAACTTAAAAGCAAAATTGTAGATAATCTATTCTTTACAGGACAATTAACAGTTCCTGGTCCTGGTGTACCACCATCTTTAATATCTGGTAAATTAGTTTCAGAATTAATAATAAAACAAAATAGCTAACACATGAAAACTCTATTTGATACCGTTTCTTATAATTGTAGCAAACTTGTTACTAATACTTATAGTACTTCCTTTTCGTTAGCAACAAAGATGTTATCAAAATCTATTCGTATAGATATTTATAACATTTACGGCTTTGTTCGTTTAGCCGATGAAATCGTAGATTCTTTTCACGATTTTAATAAAGAAGAACTCTTTAAAACATTTGAAAAAGACTTAGGCTTAGCTCTTAAAAATAGAATTAGTTTAAACCCAATTTTAAATGCTTTTCAATATACATACCATAAATACAATTTAGACATAAATCAAGTTAATGCATTTATGAATAGTATGCGTTTAGACCTACATAAAACACAATACTTAAACACAGAAGAGTACAAAGCCTACATATATGGATCTGCAGATGTAGTTGGACTCATGTGCTTGAAAGTCTTTGTTAAAGGCAATTTAAAAAAATATGATGAACTAAAAGACACCGCTATGTCTCTAGGTTCTGCTTTTCAAAAAGTTAATTTTTTAAGAGATTTAAAGGCAGATTATGATGATTTAAATAGGAGTTACTTTCCTAATACAGATTTAAGCAATTTAAACGAAGCGTCAAAACAAGACATAATAGATGATATAGATGCCGATTTTTCTAAAGGTTTAAGCGGCATTAAAAAATTGCCTATAGAAGCAAAATTTGGTGTTTTTATGGCTTATCGATACTACAGTCAACTTTTGAAAAAATTAAAAAAAACGCCTGCTTTACAAATTAAAGAGACTAGAATACGCGTTTCAAATCCAAAAAAAATAGAATTGTTAATGCGTAGCTATGTAAAATATCAACTAAATTTAATGTAACTTTAACTTATGCAAATAGTATTTTGGATATTGATTTTTTTAGCAACTTATTGTGGCATGGAGTTCATGGCTTGGTTTACTCATAAATATGTTATGCATGGTTTTTTATGGTCTTTACACAAGGATCATCACAAAAAAGATCATGATAGCTGGTTTGAGCGTAACGATACTTTCTTTATTTTTTATGCTATTGTTAGTATTGTTTTTTTCTTGCTTTGGAAACATACTAGCTTTTGGGCTGGTTTACCAATTGGCATAGGTATTTTCGCTTATGGATTCTCTTATTTTATGGTTCATGACATCTTTATACATCAGCGTTTTAAACTTTTTAGACAAGCCAATAATTGGTATACCAAAGGAGTAAGACGTGCTCATAAAATGCATCATAAACATTTAGGAAAAGAGGATGGAGAGTGTTTTGGAATGTTACTTGTTCCTTTTAAATATTTTAAAAAATAAAAATGGAGTATTTATATTTAATGCTCAATCTATGTTCTATTAGCGTTCCTTTTTTATTTAGTTTTCATCCAAAACTTAAATTTTATAAACTATGGAAACCACTATGCTATGGCATTTTAGTAACCATGCTTATTTTTATTCCTTGGGATATTACTTTCACTAAATACAGTATTTGGGGTTTTAACAATTCTTATTTTTTAAACCTTAAAATATTTGAATTACCGCTTGAAGAATGGTTGTTTTTTATATGTATACCATATGCTTGTGTATTTATGCATTATTCGCTTTTGCACTATTTTCCAAAAATGAAATTATCACAAAAAAAAACTAAAATACTCAGTTATATTTTAATAATTCTCTTTAGTGCCATTGTGATTTTTAATTACAACAAGTGGTACACACTTATAAACTTTTCTTTAGCCATTATATTAATTCTGTACACCGTAAATAAGAGAATAAAACTTTTAACCGAATTCTATGTTACCTTTCTAGTAATGCTCATACCCTTTTTTATTGTAAATGGTATTTTAACAGGAAGCTTTATAAAAGATGAAGTGGTATGGTATAATAATTCTGAAAACTTAAATTTTAGAATATTTACTATTCCAATTGAAGATTCAGTTTACGCGTTTAGCATGGTCTTAATTACTCTATTAGTTATTAAAACCTATGAAAACAAATCATTTAAAGCGTTTTAGTTTCTTCCCTAATTTTAATAATTGAAAATCACGGATTTTCTAATTTTTATTTTGGTAATCGCTTAGCTTCTTCCCAAAACACATCCATTTCAGCAAGTGTCATATCTGCTAATGGTTTGTTTAAACCCTTTGCTTTTTCTTCTAAATATTGAAATCGTTTTGAGAACTTTTTATTAGTGCGTTCCAATGCATTTTCGGGATTTATTTTAAGAAAACGCGCATAGTTTACCATCGAGAATAAAACATCTCCAAATTCTGCTTCCATAGCTTCTGCGTTCCCAGCATCTACTTCAACTTTAAACTCGTTAAGCTCTTCTTCAACTTTTTCCCAAACTTGTTCTGGCTTTTCCCAATCGAAACCTACTCCAGCCACTTTTTCTTGAATTCTATTTGCTTTTACTAATGCTGGTAAACTTTTTGGAACACCTTCTAAAACACTATTCTTACCTTCTTTTAGTTTTAAATTTTCCCAGTTTCGTTTTACATCTTCTTCGTTCTCAACTTTTACATCTCCGTAAATATGCGGATGTCTGTGGATTAGTTTTTCGCATATACTATTACACACATCGGCAATATCGAAAGCTGCCTTTTCACTTCCTATTTTCGCATAAAATACCATGTGTAATAAAACATCTCCGAGTTCTTTTTTAACTTCTTCTAAATCGTTATCTAAAATAGCATCACCAAGCTCGTATGTTTCCTCTATAGTCAGATGACGTAACGTTTCCATAGTTTGTTTTTTATCCCACGGACATTGCTCTCGCAACTCGTCCATAATGGTTAACAATCTATCGAATGCTTTAAGCTGATCTTGTCTCGAATTCATTTTAGAAGTTTTGGTAAAAATACAATTTTGAAGGTCTACTTGAAGGTATAATCGCTTTAAAAAAGATTAGTTTGAAACTTGCTTTAGCATACTGGACTTTGTCAGAAAAAAAAACGATAATTTCGTTTAAAACATAAAGCTTGCAAATACTTGCGTTAGGGATTGAAGCGGCATCCTTTTTTGTTTTTCTCAAAAAAGATATAGCAAAAAGCCCGCCCCTTTAGGGTAACGCCCAAAAACTATTTTAAACCTTTAATATATTCTATAAATACCTGGTACTAAATTTGTTTGTAACAAATTGGTGGTTTTCACTACATATAAGTAAAACAAGTTTAATATTTAAAAGAGAAAGAAATGATTATAAATAAAGGAACATTAATTTTTGGCGCATTAATTGGTGCTGGAATTGGTGTGTTGTTAGCTCCCGAAAAAGGAAAAGTAACTAGGGACAAACTTAAAAAAGAGGGCAAGGATATAAAAGATCAAATAACTCAAGATTTTACAGAAGTAAAAGAAGATGTATCTAAAGCAGCTAAATCTGGTAAAGATAAATTTAAAGAGGATATGAAAGACTTTACATCTAAAGCAAGTTATAAAACCGAGAAAGCCATTACATTTTTAGAAAAGCAATTAGCGAAACTTAAAGAAAAAAACAAAACATTGCAGCAAACGAGTTAAAGAAACTTAGTAAATAGTCCGTCTTTACAAGACGTTTTTCACGACGAAGTAATCTCATTCGATTGGGAGATTACCACACCACTGAAAAAAAATGGTTCGCAATGACATCAAAACAAAAAAATCAACGCTTTCACGTTGGATTTTTTGCTTTGTCACTTATATAAATTAAGCGTTCTCTTTTTTAATTAAGTTTAATGCAGAACCTTCGTTATACCAATCTATTTGAGATTGATTATAGGTGTGATTTAGCATAATAGTATTTTGACTTCCGTCTGCATGGGTTACAATAAGCGTTAATTGCTTTCCTGGAGCAAAGGCATCTAAATCGGAGAAGTTAAATGTATCGTCTTCTTGAATTACATCGTAATTGGATTCGTTAGCAAATGTTAAGCCTAACATCCCTTGTTTTTTAAGGTTTGTTTCGTGAATACGTGCAAACGATTTTACTATTACTGCGGCAACATCTAAATGTCTTGGTTCCATAGCGGCGTGTTCTCTTGAAGAACCTTCACCATAGTTATGATCGCCCACAACAATAGATTTTACGCCTGCTGCCTTATAGGCTCTTGCCGTATCTGGCACACCGCCAAAATCTCCTGTTAATTGGTTTTTAACAAAGTTTGTTTTCTTACCAAAGGCATTAACTGCGCCTATTAAACAATTGTTAGAAATATTGTCTAAATGCCCACGGAAACGTAACCATGGTCCTGCCATAGAGATATGATCTGTGGTACATTTACCAAATGCTTTAATTAACAATTTAGCTGCGTTAATGTTATTTCCTAGTGGTTCGAATGGTGTTAATAATTCTAATCGTTCTGATGTTGGACTTACTGAAACTTCTACGCCACTTCCATCTGCAACAGGTTCTACAAAACCAGCATCTTCTACTTCAAATCCTTTTGGTGGTAATTCCCACCCTGTTGGCTCTTCGAACATGACTTCTTCTCCGTTTTCGTTAATAAGCTTATCTGTTAACGGATTAAAATCTAAACGACCCGCAATAGCAATTGCCGCTGTAATTTCTGGAGAGGCCACAAAAGCGTGTGTATTTGGGTTTCCGTCTGCACGTTTGGCAAAGTTTCTATTAAATGAATGTACTATACTATTTTTTGGTGCATTTTTAGGGTCGCTATATCTTGCCCATTGCCCAATACATGGTCCGCAGGCGTTGGTAAATATTTTAGCGTCTAAGTTTTCAAAAATCTGTAATAAACCATCGCGTTCTGCTGTATAGCGTACTTGTTCTGATCCGGGGTTAATTCCTAACTCCGATTTCATTTTTAACCCTTTATCTATGGCTTGTTGCGCAATAGAGGATGCTCTTGATAAATCTTCGTAAGATGAGTTGGTACAAGACCCTATTAATCCCCATTCTACTTTTATTGGCCAATCGTTAGCTTTTGCTTTTTTGCTTATATCAGAACCTACTTCTGTAGATAAATCTGGTGTGAATGGTCCGTTTAATAATGGTCCAAGTTCTGACAAATTGATTTCGATGACTTGGTCGAAATATTGTTCTGGGTTTGCATACACCTCAGCATCTCCTGTTAAGTGTTCTTTTACTTCGTTAGCAGCATCTGCAATGTCTGCTCTTTCGGTTGCTCGTAAATAGCGTTCCATAGAATCGTCGTAACCAAAAGTAGATGTGGTGGCTCCTATTTCGGCACCCATATTACAAATAGTTCCTTTTCCTGTACAAGACATGGATAGTGCTCCTGGTCCGAAATATTCAACAATAGCATCTGTTCCTCCTTTTACAGTTAGAATTTCGGCGACTTTTAAAATAACATCCTTTGGCGCTGTCCAACCCGATAATTTACCGGTTAACTTTACACCTATTAATTTAGGAAATTTAAGTTCCCAAGCCATACCTGCCATAACATCTACTGCATCTGCGCCTCCTACTCCAATAGCCACCATTCCTAATCCGCCTGCATTTACGGTATGCGAATCTGTACCAATCATCATACCTCCTGGGAAAGCATAATTTTCTAAAACCACTTGATGAATAATTCCTGCTCCTGGTTTCCAAAAGCCAATGCCGTATTTATTAGATACTGAAGCCAAAAAATCGAACACTTCACTACTCACGTCGTTTGCGCGTTTTAAATCTTTTGATGCACCTTCTTTGGCTTGAATTAAATGGTCGCAATGCACCGTTGTTGGTACTGCAACTTTATTTTTTCCGGCTTGCATAAATTGTAACAACGCCATTTGCGCCGTTGCATCTTGACACGCAATTCTATCTGGTGCAAAATCTACATAGTCTTTTCCTCTAGTAAAAGCTTTAGATGCGTTGCCATCCCAAAGGTGATTGTATAATATTTTCTCCGAAAGGGTTAACGGTTTACCAACAACTTTACGTGCTGCCTCTACACGTTCTTGCATTCTGGCGTAAACACCTTTTATCATGTCTATATCAAATGCCATAGATTTATGTTTTTAGTTTTAGTTTCTTTTTTATGTGTTCTCTAAGTTACGAAATATGTAGGCTATTGGAAAATGGAAATTACTGATTCTTATTAAGAAATAAATCACTTTGTTTTGTACGAAAATTTAACGATATTCGTTTAGTGATTGACAAAAAACATTGAAACAATTTTTAGCAGTGAATCATTGTGTTTCATGTGACAATAATGATAACTAAGAGCCAAATTAAAAAAAAATAGACTTAATGAAAAGTGAAATAATTGTCATACCTCAAAAATCAACTAAAGGAATGGAAAACTTTGAAAAAGGTAACTGTTTCGAAAAATTGATTAGAAATGTTTTGGAACTACAGAAGTATGAAATTAACCCCAATGTTCATTTCACGGGATTGGAAGTAGATTTAATTGCAACACATAAATATGATAAAAAAAATCTTTACGTTGAATGCAAAGCAAAACAAAAGGTAAAGTCGACTGAAATTAAGAATTTTGGATTTAATGTATTTACAAAGGAACCTGATTATGCATATTTCATACATACAGTTGAATTAGACAAACAAGCATCAGCCTTAAAAATAGATGAGTTTGACAATAATGAATCGCTCAAAAATGTCACATTTTACGGGCCAAGTATGCTCATTGACTTGTTAAAGGATTCTCAAAAAATAAAAACTATTTCTCATGATTCTTTAGGTCATATTACGCAACAATTTTTAATAGTATCATATCTAGGTGATTATATAATTTATATTGGACAGTCTAGCCTTGCATATCCTACTTACTACTATATTTTTGATGCCCATACTGGACAATCCCTAGTTGATGTAACAAAAATTAAATCAATTTTAGCAAAAATCCCTGAAATTCAACAATTAGAATTTAGGTCAATAAAAGAAGATAACAGCAAGAAAGAACAAAAAATAGAAAGTACAGATGATTTCGAAATAGTTGCAGAAGTTCAAGCTGGAGATGATTGGTTTGATTACAAACCGGCACATTACGACTATTTTGTAGGGAGAGAAAATTTAAAGTCAGATACATTTAAGTTTTTTAGAAAAGTTCGTTCTAAAGACACATCCAAAAGGGCATTTTATTTAAAAGGAAATTCAGGTTGGGGCAAAAGTTCACTTGTAAATGCTATTAAAGGAACCTGCGAAAGAAGTTATTATAACCAAAGATTTTTTACTATTGCCTTTGATTGTCGTAGTGCAATTACTGAAAATTTCGTAGCCAAAGCATTTCAAAAAGCAATATTAAAAACTTTTGAAAAAGAATTCATATCCAATAAAAAATTAAATAAATCTGCAATCAAGTTTACATCAAATTATAGTCTTCTAGATTCAGATTTTATTAGAGATTACTTATCTTATTTAGAAGAATCGGATAAACTGCTAATTATCATTTTTGACCAATTTGAAGATGTTTTTCGTAAAACTGATATTTTCAAATACTTTTATAAATTCTTATCTGATGTAAGTGAAACTCAATCAAATATTGTTGTTGGGTTTTCTTGGAAATCTGAGTTTTATATTCAACCAGACATCCCGTCATACGGATGGTTTCAGCAAGCTAAAGAACAGGCACTTGAATTTATAGTACCAGAGTTTGGAGTTAAAGAAACAAATGGAATATTAAAGCAACTTGAAAAATCCATTTATGAACACGCTGCTCTACAACTAAATAGTGATATCAAAAATAGACTTATTGAGAACAGTCAAGGTTTTCCATGGCTTATAAAAAAGCTGTGCATTCACATTTTCGAGCAAATCAAAAATGGTCAAAATTTAGACGATTTAATTGACGATAATTTAAATATAAAATCATTGTTCAAATCTGACCTTTCTAATATAGTTCATAAGGAACAAAAAGCTTTAGAGTTAATTGCAAACAAAGCAACCAAAGGTGATTTATTTGATGAAAACGATATTAGTGAGTATAAGTTATCTAAAGAGGTTAAATCATTAATTGATAAAAGATTAATTATCAGATCAGGCTTCAACTACAATGTTTATTGGGATATTTTTAGGGATTATTTAGTAAATGGCAAAGTGCCATTAATTAGAAAGAGGATACATTTTTAAACAAGGAGCTCAGCCATGTCTTAACGTTTTCCTTTCTTTTAAAAAAGCTCGAAAACAAAGTTTTAGTGAATTACATGCAAACCAAGATGCCAGATTAGGAGAAGGTACTTTGGGAAATATATTGATTGAACTTAGAAATTTTGAGTTGGTTAAAAAAGTTCCTGGCAAGGACTTATTTTCCGTACCTGAAAAGTATAATATAAATGAAAGTACCTTTAAAAAGGTTATTCGAGGAAAGGTGTTAGAATTTTCTACCTATAAAAAACTTACAGAACTTAAATCTAAGACCATAGAAATTTCTCAGATTTCAAGTATTCTTCAGGATATATTTAAAAGTGTTTCACACAAAGAAAAGACTTGGAAAACATATTCCAATTACTTCGCAAACTGGTTGAAGTTTTTAAATATCGACATTACCGATAGAATTGTTATACCTCAAAAAGGAAAAGCCCTAAAAAATTTCGACAAAGAGAAAGAAACGATTTTTTTAAGAAGTAATCCTTTTATAGCGTTTGAAATGTTTAATGATTTTATTAATAGTGGCTTAGATGTTTCAGTCACTGACAAAGAGTTCTTAAGGGATTTTAGAATATTAAAAATCATAGAATTAAAGAAATCAATATTTCAGTTGACTGAATTAGGGCAAGAATTTAAAGCCCTTAACAAAAGAGAAAACTTTTGTAAGAAACTTTCACAACTTTCATTAAAACTGGAGAAAATTAAGTTTGTTTACGATGTATTTGTTCTTACACCAATTAATTCTGCTCAATTTATTGAAATGTACCCAGATTTTTTTGGTGAATCAAAAACAGTTGGAACAAAAACAATTTACACTACTAAACTAATTTCTTGGGCAAGGTTCAATAATTGGGTGGAAAAAGGTTTTCCAGATATAATGGAAAAGAATCAAAAGGATTTAAAACCTACTAAAAAATCAAGAAAAAGTCCTCGAAAGAAATTAACAACTGGAGATAATGGAATTGCAGCTAGAAAACAGAATTATTATAATGAATGGTTAAAAAACTACGGTTTGTTAGTTCAATATAAAATGACTAACGGCAATACTGATGTACCAGCAAGAACAAAAATTAATAAAATAGCTACTGGTACTTGGGTTGTAAGACAGAGGGCTGTTAAAGATAGTTTAAGTCAAGTACAGATTGACAAGCTTGAAGAAATTGGGTTTGATTGGAATCCAAATGAAACACATTGGCAAGCTCTGTATTATGATTTAAAAACATACTACAGTGAACATAAGCATTCAAATATTCCGGTAATTTTTAAAGAAAACCCTGCATTAGGTAAATGGTGCTTTAAACAAAGACAAAATTATAGAAATGATATTTTGAAAGCTGATAAAATAAAACTACTTGAAGAATTAGAATTTGTTTGGTTTCCTCAGGATAAAAATTTTGGAGAAAATTTAGAATTGCTTATCAATTTTAATCGAGATAACGGTCACTTCAAAGTTCCATCAAACAAACAATTTCAACAATTAAACAATTGGTTTAATGCTCAGAAAAGACATTTAAAAAAAGGGACATTATCAATTGATAAAATAAATCGTTTCAAGCAGATTGGATATGAAATTGACAAACTTGAAAAATAAAAACACCAAAACACAACAATCTGTATAGTGCATAGCACCCTGCGGGATGCTACGACACCATACAGTAAACGTTAAATGAAACTCTCCAAAAAAAAAGACAAAAATTCACATAATAAACCACAAGTAACAAATACCCGCGTTAGTGATTGAACGGTTCAACTGCGCTCACCGCAGGCTAAATGTTTGAAATCCTTTTTAAAACCTAACAAATAAGTCGTCATTACGAGGCGTTTTTTCACGACGAAGTAATCTGCTGCAATAAAGAGATTGCTTCGTTATACTCGCAATGATGTTTGACTCCTAAAATTTTAAAAAGATTGAGTAGTGAAATATTTATATTCACGAATTCATTAATTTAAAATAGAAACCAATGAGTAAAGCCCGACCCTTGTGGTAACGCCCAACTTCTCGATACAATTCCTCATGCTTCGGAATCACTCGAAGTGACAATCACGCTTAAAAAGAAAAAGTCCGAGCTATAAACTCGGACTTTTAAAATATTATTATGTAATCTTATTTGATTACCCTACTAATTGCTTTGAAGAAGGCTTAAACTTAGTTAAAACAATACCTTCAACAGCTGCTTGATATTCTGACAAAGTTGGTGTTCTTCCTAAAATTGTAGATAGTACTACTACTGGAGTAGATGACAATAAAGATTCTCCTTTCTTCTCATCTGTATCTCTAACAACTCTTCCTTGGAATAAACGTGTAGATGTTGCCATTACCGTATCTCCTGCTTCTGCTTTTTCTTGGTTACCCATGCATAAACTACAACCTGGACGCTCTAAATACAACATGTTTTCATATTTAGTACGAGCTGCTGCTTTAGGTGCGTTATCGTCAAACTCAAACCCAGAATATCTTACAAGAACTTCCCAGTCTCCTTCTTCTTTTAACTCATCAACAATATTATATGTTGGTGGTGCAACAACTAAAGGTGCTTTAAATTCTACCTTACCGTGTTGTGCTTCTATGTTCTTTAACATGTGAGCTAATATTTTCATATCGCCTTTATGAACCATACAAGAACCTACGAAACCTAAATCTACTTTCTTAGTTCCTCCGTAAAAAGATAATGGATTTATACAATCATGCGTATAACGCTTAGATACATCTTCATTATTTACATCTGGATCTGCAATCATTGGTTCAACAATCTTATCTAAATCGATAACAACATCTGCAAAATACTTAGCATCTGCATCTGGCCTTAATGCTGATTTAATTCCTGTTTTAATTTCAGTGATTCTGCTATTTGCCTTGTCAACTAATCCTTTAAGATCTTGCTTAGGGTTATCCATTCCCTTATCAATCATAATTTGGATACGATCTCTAGAGATTTCTAATGACTCAATTAAAGTATCATCCTCAGAAATACAGATAGATGCTTTTGCCTTCATCTCTGCAGTCCAATCTGTAAATGTAAAGGCTTGATCTGAAGTTAACGTACCAATATGTACTTCTATAATTTTTCCTTGGAACACATTTTCTCCCTCAAATTGATCTAACATTTGAGATTGTGTAGCGTGTACCACATCACGGAAATCCATATAAGGTTTCATTTCACCTTTAAAGGTTACTTTAACCGATTCTGGAATTGGCATTGTAGCCTCACCTGTAGCTAATGCTAAGGCAACGGTTCCTGAATCTGCTCCAAAAGCAACGCCTTTAGCCATACGTGTGTGCGAATCACCACCTATAATTACATCCCAATCATCTACAGCAATATCATTTAATACTTTATGAATTACATCTGTCATGGCATGGTATTTCCCTTCTGGGTGACGCGCAGTAACTAATCCGAAGTCATTCATAAACTTCATTAACCTTGGAATGTTAGCTTTTGACTTATCATCCCAAACTGAAGCTGTATGACATCCAGATTGGTACCCTGTATCTACAATTGGAGAGATAACTGTAGCAGCCATCATTTCTAATTCTTGAGACGTCATTAATCCTGTAGTATCTTGAGACCCTACAATGTTAACTTCTACTCTTACGTTAGAACCAGCATGTAATGTTTTACCTGGTGTAGTTCCTACCGCATTTTTATTAAATATTTTTTCAACAGCAGTTAAACCTTGCCCCTCGATAGAAACTTCTTTTGCAACTGCATACACTTGAGGAACATCAATTCCTAAAAGTTTACAAGCAAAAGTTTGTAGTTTCTTACCAAAAACAACAGCATAAGAACCTCCTGCTTTAATAAATTCTTGTTTTGGTGGTGTTAAAGCTGTAGAAATATCTTTTACTGCTTTACCATCTTTAAATAATTGTTTTGTTTTTGTATTAATTGTAAAAACTGTACCTGTTGCTACAGAATACTCTTCTTTTAAGATAGCATCTCCTTCTTCATCTACAATAGTATTTCCGTCTGCATCTTTTTGTTTTACCCAGTTCTTTAAATCTATACCAATACCACCAGTTACACCAACAGTTGTTAAGAAAATTGGAGCAATACCATTTGTACCAGCAATTACTGGTGCAATATTAATGAATGGCACATACGGACTAGAAGAAATACCCGTCCATAATGCAACGTTGTTTACACCAGACATTCTTGATGAACCAACGCCCATTGTTCCTTTATCTGCAATTAACATAACACGCTTATTTGGGTGCTTTTCTTTTAATGCTAATAATTCGTTTTGCATGTCTTTATTGTGCTCAAACATAGACTGACCATGTAATTCACGATCTGATCTTGAATGCGCATCTGCTCCTGGAGATAATAAATCTGTAGAGATATCACCAATACCTGCAACAAATGTTACTATTTCTATTTCTTCTTCAATTTCTGGAAGTTTTGTAAAGAATTCTGCTTGCGCATAACTCTCTATAATTCCTTTTGCTATAGCGCTTCCTGATTGTAAAGCATTTTCTAAACGCTCTGTATCTGCTTCATATAAGAACACTTGTGTTTTTAATACTTTAGCAGCGTCTTCTGCTATTGCAGCATCATTACCTAAAGCTAAATCTAATAACACTTCTACTGAAGGTCCTCCTTTCATGTGAGATAATTGCTCTAATGCAAATGCAGGCGTAATTTCTTCTAATACAGATTCACCTAAAACAATCTCTTTTAAAAACTTAGCTTTTACACCAGCAGCACTTGTGGTTCCTGGTAACACGTTATAGATAAAAAAGTTAAGAGAATCTTCTCTGTCCTTGTTATCTACATCTTTAATTTGTTCAATGATTGCACTAGTTAATTCTGCACCATCAATTGGCTTTGGATGAAGTCCCTGACCTTTTCTGTCTTCGATTTCCTTGATGTAATCGCTATAAATGCTCATAAAATAGAATTCTTTTAAATGTTTAAGTCTAAAACCTATAAAATAGTAATTGCAATGCTACCCTAGTATTGGTTTTTTAAAGTTTTGCAAAGTACAAAATTTAATGTAAATTTTTAAAAAGAAACGGCTTAATACAAGTCTTAGTTATATTTAATTATTATAGTAACATTAATAATTAATATGATTATTCATTTAGCATAATTTTAATATCAAAATTGAATATTTGATAAGCTATTCAAGAAAACGTTTACGAATAAACTGAGAATCTCTTAAATTCATTATTGGTTTTTCGAAATACTTATATAAAACAAAGGCCAAAACAAATGATAATAGCCAGAATAAAACTAAAATCTCAAGTTTTTCTAAAAGCGCACACTCTTCTATATTAACAAACTCTTGAAGAGTTAATAAAACCAAAGAATAGTTTACTAAATATAGTGCGTATGATATTAAACTTATAACAGTAACTGGCATTTTTAAAAAACTTCCAACTTTCCATGTTGAAAATACTGGAAATAATAACAGTAGGCTAATAGACAAAAGCGGTAAATAAAAAACAGTAAAAAACAAAGAAGCTGTTTGTGGTTCTATATTAAAAATGAATGTCGCACCATGTACAATTATAAAAATTGAAAATCCTAAAATGAAAGCCTGTCTTTTATAATCTTCCCACAACTTAGAAAATAAGGAAGCAATAAAAGCACCAATAAAACCAAAATAGATGCTATCTAACCTATAAACAACAACCTTTCTTACTTCGTGACTCCACGCTTTATAAGATTCTATACTGTGGTTAAAATAAAAAATAATCTAGCTATAAAAACAAAAGCTATGATTAGCAAGGTTATGGTTATAAAAATTTTGTTTCTATCTGTTCCTCTCTAAAACAAAAGACAAACATAAAAAAGTATAGGTACTATTATATATGAAAACTCCTCAATAGACAAACTCCATAAGTTAGTAAAAAAATCTGGCATGGGTTGGTTAAAATTATGCAGAAAGAAAAAAAATAATGCAAGCTTGATACTACTTCTTGATTGAAAATACAATAGATGATTACATTTATAATAAGAACAAAGAAATAATTAGGTAATGTTTTAAACCAGCGCCTTATCCAGAAGTAAATTAGATTACTAAATTCTGCTTTTCCCTTATTTAATTGTTTTAATAATATCCCTCCTATTAGGAAACCACTTAAAACAAAGAAAACATCTACGCATATAACTCCAAAAAATGAATTACTGTAAGAAATATGCCATACTCGTTTGGAAATAGTAGCAAAGTTGAATGCGAAAATAAGACTAGTAATCTAGCTATTGCCCCTATTACGTCTAATCCAAATATTCTATTTTTATAATCTATATACATCGAAACTCTGTCAATGTACAATTATTTAAAACAAACTTTTGACAATATCCTCTTCGGATATCCCTTCTGCTTCAGCTTTGTAATTTTTTATAATTCGATGTCTAAGAATACTAATGGCTACAGCTTGAACATCTTCCGTATCTGGTGATAGTTTGCCATTAATGACAGCATGTGTTTTTGCTGCCAGAATTATATTTTGTGATGCTCTTGGTCCTGCTCCCCAATCAATATAATCTTTAACTAAACCTGAAGTCGTATTTCCATTTGGTCTTGTTTTACCTACCATAGAAACTGCGTACTCTATAACGTTATCTGAAACAGGAATACGTCTTATCAAATTTTGAAATCCTACAATTTCTTTAGCATTAAATAATGCGTTAATTTCAGATTTTGAATCACTTGTAGTTGCTTTTACAACCTGTACTTCTTCTTCAAATGTTGGATATTCTAAATTGATAGCAAACATAAAACGATCTAACTGTGCTTCTGGTAACGGATACGTTCCTTCTTGCTCAATAGGATTTTGTGTTGCTAAAACAAAATAAGGTAAATCTAATTTATATTGATGACCAGCAACTGTAACCGATCTTTCTTGCATAGCTTCAAGTAAAGCTGCTTGTGTTTTTGGTGGCGTTCTATTTATCTCATCTGCTAAAATAATATTAGCAAAAATGGGCCCTTTTATAAATTTAAAATTTCTGTTTTCGTCTAAGATTTCACTACCAAGTATATCACTTGGCATTAAATCTGGGGTAAATTGTATGCGTTTAAAATCTAATCCTAAAGCTTGAGCAATAGTATTAACCATTAGTGTTTTTGCTAAACCAGGAACACCTATTAAAAGAGAGTGACCTCCTGAAAAAATGGATATTAATATTTGATTTACAACTTCATCTTGACCAATAATTACTTTGGATATTTCAAGTTTTAAAGCCTTATATTTCTCTACAAATTGTTTTACCGCCGTAACATCTGACATATATTTACTTTTTTAACCAATTACTAGAAAACTCACAATCTCTATTTTTCCCTGTAATTTTAATATAAGTATCAAGAATCTTTTCTGTTTGCCATTTTTCAATAGCCTTTAGTTTTTTCTCATTAAGAGCTTGTTCTTTTATCTTTAAAAAATCACGAACATAGTCAGCTTCATGCTCATCAATTCTATCCGTAACCGTCATAATTTTAAACTTCTTATTTTGACTTCTATCTTGATCTGCTAAAACCAAACTAACCTCTCCATCTTTCAAGTCTTGAATTTGAGCATATAAGCCTGGATCCATTCTTGTTAATTCAAAATTATAATCTTGAGTTTCTGGGTTTATAAGTTGTCCTCCGTTGTTTTTGGTATCTTTTTCATCACTAGCTTCCTTTGCTGCATCAGCAAAACTAATTTCACCATCAACAATTCGTTTTCTTATGCTCTCTAATTTTTCTTTAGCCTCAATAAGTGCCGCTGTAGAATATTCTGCCTTTAATAAAATATGACTCACATCGTACTCTTGACCTCTTATTTTTTGAAGGTGAATAATATGGAAACCAAAATCTGTTTCAAAAGGTTCAGAAACTTGCCCTTCTTGCAAAGAAAAAGCAGCTTGCCTAAACTCTTTAACCATTCTTGGTTGTTTTTTGTTTAATGTATAAGTATAACCAGATTGTTTTAAACCTGGATCTTGCCCATAAAGAATAGCTTTAGATCTAAAACTAGCACCATTATCAACATCTTCTTTAAACCCCTTAAGTCTATCAATAACCTTTTGCTTTTCTTCTTTGGTTATTTTAGGCTCTATGACTATATGAGCAACTTTTAACTCCGTTCCAAATCTTGGACGCTCGTCTTTTGGGATTTTATTAAAAAACACACGCACTTCTTCTGGAGTAACTTCAACTTCTTCTACAATTTTTGCTTGCATTCTTTGAGCTAACATATTCGATTTATTTATTTCGAACATTTCATCTCTAAAACTTTGCTCATCTTCTTTTTTATAGAAATCTAAAAGTTTTTTCATATCACCACCAACTTGTTGTAAAAACTGTTGTATTTGGTAATCTACACTTTTTCTAATCTCTGCATTAGACACAGGTACACTATCTTGAATAGCATGATGCGCATATAATTTATCTTCTAACAACTTCCCAAACAACTGGCAACGTGTAATATCTTTTGTATTTACTCCTGATGCTTGTAGTTGTAAAAAAGATTTATCTATATCTGAATCTAAAACAATGAAGTCTCCAATAACAGCAGCAACCCCATCTACTTTTTTTAAACTTGACGACGCTTTGGTTATACTAATCTGTTTTACATCCTCTTCTTTTACCTCTTCTTCAATAACTTCTTGCGCAGAAATAACATTTATAAAAAATAATGTTACTCCTAAAACTAATATCTGTTTCAAATTAATTGTAAATTTCAAATTGTTTATTTTTAATCGCATCTCTTGTAATATCCTTTTCTAATTCTCTGATAAGCTCCAGTTTTCTTTTGTTTATAATGATTTGATCTATTGTTAATCTAACATATTCTAACGGAGCTGTATCATTACGCAGCAAAACATCGTTAATTCGCATCAAATATACTCCTAATGAATCTTTGAGCTGTACAAAATTAGATTTTTTTAACAGTTGATTCTTATTTTCAGAATTTATACTGGAGATTTTATTTACAACCTGATCTACTTTTACCCAAATAGAATCATTTAATGAATATGATTTAAACTGAATAGAAATAGAGTCTAATTCCTTTTTATCTTCTTGATTAAAATTTTTAAATTTAGTTTTAATAGCGTCAAAATCTATCATATTTTCATCAACATGAACATATCTAAATTTTAATAACTCTTCATTTAATTTAAAAACATCCTTATTTATGTCATAATACTTTTGAGCCTCTTCTTGAGTAACCACTGTATCAATGGCTCGTTTTACTAGAGCTTCAATATATGCCTTGGTATACAAATCGCTTTTATATTCTTCTACTAACTTATTAAATGACGTTTGCTTTTCTTCGCTTAAATTAACAACAGCACCATCCATAAACAATTGCTGTGTTGCCCAACTATTTATATAATTTTGAACCAATAATGTACTATCTTCTTTACTAACACCTTCAGTTACCAAATCTTTTATATCATCATAATACAAAAAAGATTCATTAACTCTGGCTACAGGTTTTTTCTCGTCTGTATTTTTTAAAAAAGTACAAGACGATACTATCAAAGCAGATAATACTATTGTTATTTTTAATTGCACTTATTGTTTTTTAATCTGTTTTTTTACTTTATCTAATGTTTCTTTATTAAGCTTTACTTTATATTTAGAGCTTAACCCCTCTAACCATTTACTTTCTTTAAACGTTTGGTAATCACTAATAACAAGTCCCCTAGACTCTTCTAACATTTTTTGTTTTTTTGGTAACACCTCTTTTACTTGAACGGCAACAAAAGTACCATTATGCTTATGTATTCTTGAAAGTCCCTTTTCAAACTTAAATCCTTTTGGCAAAGCTTGATGGCTTGCATCCATTTTTCCTGAAGTAAAAATAACATTTACTTCTCCATTATTATTTACAAGCTTTTTAATTTCGCTTATAGGCATATCTTCTTCTAGCAATTTGGTCACTTTTTTTAAAACCTTTTGTTTTGCAGAAGATGCTACAACAGCATCTATACGTTTTGGAAAAAAGTATTTTTCTTTATTATTATCATAATAATCCTTAATTGCTAAAGAATCGTTTTTAACAGTTTTCCAAATGGTTTGTTCCATTAAATCAAACAAAAGCAATCCGTCTCTATACTCACCTACTACATGCGCATAATCTTCATTTTCATACTCTAAATTGTCTTCTTGATATTGTACAACATTGGTATTTAAAAAATTCTCATAAGCTTTAGTAACAATAGATTTAAAATCATCCTTACTTCTTAAATCTCTTTGATTTTGAGCCAAAACATCACCAAAGTCTTTATAGACTAATTGTTTATCTCCAATTTTAACTAAATATTTATCTTCTTCAAAGCTTTGTGGCAATATCCAAGTCCTTCTATAATATTTTTCATTTAGAATAGATTCAAAATAATCAAGGTCAGATTGGTTTGTAACTACATTATACTTTGCTCTTAACTTATCTTGCAAAGCATTATCAATTAACTTTGAACGTGAATCTTTCTTTACTTTAGTTTCTAATTCTGATTTAATATCTTCAAAAGGTTCAACAACTTTCTTTTTTATTAATTTCACAATATGCCATCCAAATTTTGATTGAATAGGTTTGGATACATCACCAACGTTTTGCAAACCAAAAGCAGTATCTTCAAACACTTTAGAACTTAGTTGTCCACTAGAAAAAGGCGCCATTTGACCTCCTTTTGATGCTGAGCTTTTATCATCAGAAAATTGTTTTGCTAAAGCATCAAACGCTTCACCTTGATTTAACTTTTTATAAATTTCATTAATTCTAATTGAAGAACTATTTACTATAGAATCTTCTTTTTTATCTGTAATCATAATATGAGCTACAGTACGTTCTCCTCTAGATTTACGTTTTTCAATAACATTAACAATATGAAAACCAAACTGTGTTCTAAATGGTTGGGATATATCTCCTGTTGCTGTATTATACGCTACATTTTCAAATTTATAAACCATTTTAAAACCAGAGAAGTAACCTAACTCTTCACCAAAAATAGTTTTACTATTATGTACTTCTTTTCTAACTTTTTCAAAACCTTCTTTTAAAGCTCTATCTCTAAGTTTTATTATATTATTATAAGCTACTAAAGAATCTTGTGGTTTTGCACTTTCAGACAATTTAATTAGAATATGTGATGCATTTACGTCATTAGAAATACGTTCATAAGCTTCTTTTACTAAAGCGTCTGTTACTTTATTATCTGTTAAAAAATTCTTTGCCAACTGTTTTTTATAACTTAAAAGCTCTCTTATATATGATGGCTTTTTATCATATTCTAAAGCTTTAGCTTCTTTTAACTTTAATTTATAATTTATAAAAAGTGTTAGATATTCATCAACATCTTTTTGAGAATCGTCTTGAACTAAATCTAAGTTTTTGTTGTATACCTTAAGAAATTCAGACATATAAACAGGTTCATCACCAACTTCAAAGAGCACGTTATCCTGAGATTTTTGCGCATTTGATTGACAGAAAAACAACACCAATAAAAAAACAGAAAAAAACTTTGTGCTCATGTGAATTTATAATTACATTAAAAAAATCAGCTTGACAAAAATAAGAATATAAACCTATTATACAAGTTGCTTTAGCAAACGTTTAAAAACTGATTTTATTTCTCAATTTAAAGTATATTTGAATTCAAACTATTTACTTCTTTTTATTATAAAACGACATGAGACAACTAAAACTTATCTGGGATTTTCGTGGACCAAATGCCCTTAAAATAGCTGAACACCACGAGGTTCATTTAAAAGAGTATATATTACTTGAAAAAATTGAACTAAACATTACTGGTTTTGAAGCTTTAAATAATATACATGCTATTGCTTTTATGGTTGTAAATGAAATTGACATGAAGCCTATACGTGATGCCTTAAAGCCTCATCGTGGTCAAGTTTATAGTAAATAGGTGAATCTCTTTTTTTAGCACACTCTTAATTTATAATAGTTTTTCCAAATATTTTCAATAATCACGTTTATTAATTATTTTTGTTTATATTTATTTAATAAATTTTAAACAAAAATAACATTTAATCTATAATAAAAATATTAATCTTGATTTAAATCAAGATTAATTAATATAGAAAACTAAAAGTTCAAGAAACGTAATATTAAATATCAAACTGCTTGAAAAAGTTAATAATCAATTGAAAGCTCAGAGATCGTAAAATTCATCAAGTACAAGAAATATTAATAAGTAAAGCTCTTTCTAACCTTTTCAAAACTAATGATTTTTTATTAAAATGAAAATTCTTCTAACAGGTGCAACAGGTTATATAGGTAAACGTTTACTTCCTATTCTAATTAATGATGGTCATGAAGTAACTTGCTGTGTCAGGGACAAAAGTCGTTTCAACCCACCCGCTTATTTAAAATCAAAAATTGAAATTATTCAGATTGATCTATTAAACAAAGACTCTTTATACAATATTCCAAAAGAAATTGATGCTGCTTATTATTTAGTTCACTCAATGTCAGCTTCATCAAATTACAAGTCACTCGAGCAACAGTCTGCAATTAACTTCAAGAATGCTTTAAACAAAACAAATGCAAAGCACGTAGTATATTTAAGTGGTATTACTAACCAAACCGAATTATCAGAGCATCTTACCTCAAGAAAAATAGTTGAACATGAACTTGGTAATGGAAATTATTCTTTGACAACATTAAGAGCTGGAATTATTATAGGCTCTGGCAGCGCTTCTTTTGAAATTATAAGAGATCTTGTTGAAAAACTTCCTATAATGATTACCCCAAAATGGCTTAACACCAAATGCCAACCTATTGGAATTTCTGATGTCATCAAATTTTTATCAAAAACACTTTTCAAAAAAGAGACCTATAACCAGAATTTTGATATTGGAGGACCAGATATCCTAACTTACAAAACAATGCTTTTACAATTTGCAAAAGTTAGAAACTTAAAACGAAAAATTTATACTGTGCCAATTATGACACCTAGGCTTTCATCTTATTGGCTATATTTTGTAACATCAACTTCTTACAAACTTGCTGTAGCACTAGTAAATAGCATGAAGATTGAAGTTGTTTGTCGACCAAATAACCTAAGCAAAACATTAAATATTACACCAATAAACTATAATGACGCACTCACAAATGCCTTTTCCAAAATAGAAAACAATCAAATTGTTTCAAGCTGGAAAGATGCATATTCAAGCAGCGGCATAGATAGCTATATATCAGATTTTATTAAAATACCCACCTATGGGTGTTATACAGATAGGCGTAAATCATCATTTAAAAACAGGAAAAAATGTATTAACAACATATGGAAAATTGGAGGACAAACAGGATGGTATCACGGGAACTTATTATGGAAAACCAGAGGATTTATAGATAAATTGGTTGGAGGAGTTGGCCTTAGACGTGGAAGGACAAATCCTAACACTTTACAAGTTGGAGATGCTTTAGATTTCTGGAGAGTTCTATACGCTAATAAAACTGAAGGAAGATTACTTTTATTAGCCGAAATGAAATTACCTGGTGAAGCATGGTTGGAATTCAAAGTAGTTTCTAATACTTTAATTCAAACTGCAACTTTTAGACCTCTTGGAGTATTGGGGAGACTTTATTGGTATGCTGTGTACCCATTTCATGGTATTATATTTAATGGAATGTTAAAAAAAATAACGAATAATGATGCTTAAACGAATACTACTTTTCCTTGTTTTAAATTTTTCTGCTCTATACATTGGTAGCCTCTTTACTAACGCTGGCGTTTCTTCAAATTGGTATCAAAACATAAACAAAGCCCCATGGACACCACCCGGTTGGGTTTTTGGGACAGCTTGGACAATTATAATGATATGCTTCGCTATTTACATGGCCTACTTAATAACATCTAAAGCCAATAAAAAAACTGTTATCATCCTTTTCACAATCCAGATATTTTTAAATATGGCATGGAATCCAATATTTTTTTATTATCAATCTGCTAGTTTTGGAATGGTTTGCATTTCACTACTTACCATATTGATTTCATTTCTATTTTTTAATTTCAAAAAAAACCTAAAAGCCAAAACATTATTTTTAGCTCCGTATTTAATTTGGTTAATTATAGCAACATCGCTAAACCTCTATATTTTACTCTATAATTAAAAAACTATGAAGATTTCTATATTTTGGTTTAGAAGAGACTTACGTCTAGAAGACAACACAGCTTTATATTCTGCTATTAGTGATAACAAAAATATTTTACCCGTTTTTATTTTTGACGAAAGCATCTTAAATGAACTAGAGACAAATGACCCGCGTGTAAACTTCATTTATAATACTTTATTAGGGATGAACAAAGAGCTTGAGAAATATAATTCTTCAATTAAAATATTAAAAGGAAAAATTGAAACCGTATGGGAATCGTTAATACAAAATTATAAGATTGACACTGTTTTTATCAATAAAGATTATGAGCCTTACACCATCAAAAGAGACAAAAAAATAGAAGAATTATTATCTAGAAAAGGGATAAGACTACAAGCCTTTAAAGATCAAGTCATTCATGAAGAATTTGATGTAATGAAAGCCGATAGGACTCCTTACACAGTTTTCACACCGTATAAAAACAAATGGTTATCATTATATACAACCAAAGAAATTAAACCAAAAATAACTTTTGAAAATTTTCACAAAGAAAACTATATTTTTCCATCATTACAATCTTTAGGCTTTTCTGAATCAAATATTAAGATTAAAGCTTTTAATATTAGTGACCTTAATAATTATGCCGAAACTAGAAATTTCCCTGCATTAGACACAACTAGTTACTTAGGGCCTCATCTTAGATTTGGCACAATTAGTATTAGACAAATTATATCTCAATTAAAAAAACCTAATGACGTATTCTTAAGTGAATTAATTTGGAGAGAGTTTTTTATGCAAATTTTATTTCATTTCCCTAAGATTATAACAAATAACTTTCGCTCTAAGTATGATGGCATAACATGGAGAAATAATAAGAATGATTTTGAAAAATGGTGTCTTGGAGAAACTGGATATCCACTAGTAGATGCAGGTATGAGACAATTAAATAAAACCGGGTACATGCATAATAGAGTAAGAATGGTCACTGCAAGTTTTTTATGTAAACACCTCTTGATAGATTGGCGTTTAGGAGAAGCATATTTTGCAAAAAAGCTTTTAGATTTTGATTTAGCTTCGAACAACGGTAATTGGCAATGGGTTTCTGGAACTGGAAGTGATTCTGCGCCATATTTTAGAATATTTAACCCTATAGAACAATTGAAAAAGTTTGACGCCTCTGGAACATACACTAAAACTTGGTTACCAGAATTAAAAACTGGAAATTACATATTACCACCAATTGTTGATCATAAATTCGCTAGAGCTAGAGCTCTTAAAACTTATAAAGAAGGAATTCTTAAATAAACAGATAAAAGAAAATTAAGCATCCGAATTATATATCTTTATCTTTAATTATCAACCAACTCCAACAAATAAAACTTATTATTACAAAGTTCTCTTAGGATATTTTTGTTGAATATTCCTAATTAAATCTTCAAGACCATTTAATTTCAATTCATAAACTTGTTTGAGCATATCTCCAAGCTTTCCTTTAGGAAATCCTTTATTATGATACCAAACTACATAATACTCTGGTAAATCTATTAAATATCTATCTTTGTATTTACCAAAAGGCATTTTTGTATGCGCTAGGGTTATTAAGAAGTTTTTATCTGGAATCATGGCTGCGAATCTACAGATTTATACTTAGAAAATTCTTCTAATTTTTTAGAAACATAAGCATGCCATCGTATCTGCTCTTTAGCATTAATAGAATAGTTTGTTTCTGCGTCATACAAATTTTGCATGCTATTTAATTCCTTATTTATAGTTTTATGAAGTGCCTTAAGTTTTTTAACAATCCCATTTTCAGGTTTCAACATGTAAATATCTTGTCTAAATTTACGAGCAAATAATTCGGTAATATCATAATGTAATTGTTCATGACCCAAAATATGGTCGTCTGCAAGTTTGGATTTATACCAAGATTCTTCGGGATAAAAATGTGCTTTAACATCTGTTGTAAAACTCACTACATCTCCATTAGCTTGTTTTATTGAGTATTCAAAAGTAATACCTGAAGCTGTTACTGCTGCTGCTCTAGAAAAACTATTTGACTCACCTTGAAAATCTTTCCATGATAGCTTATAAGATTGGGTCCAAGAAATAACAGCTGTATCTTTTTGAAAAGTTAATAAGCAACAAATAACAACTACAACTTTAATCATAGCACTTAGCTTTTATCTAATTAGTAAACTCATAAAGACAAACCTTGAAGTAGTTAAATCTCTATTATCTAGTAAAACAAAAACGATATAAGAAAGAGCTTATTGCTTTACTTCAATAATATTCAAGTCATCATACTTAACTAAATACACTGCATCATTATGATAACCGCCAAAAAGTTTCTTTTTGTAAGCAAATTTATTCTCAACATATTCTGTTAATGGTGTGTCGTTCGCAGACATATATAAATCTGAAGATGTTACTAACCTCAACACTGTATCCATAGTTAAATCATACCCCAAAACAGCGCGACTATTTGGAGTTACTTTATATCTTTCTGTATATTCTTTTACAAATGCATTGTCACTTTTCTCACTATACTCCTTAGATGATGTTACAAAGTGAAATTGTAAATTAGATAGGTGCTCATTAGATATTTCATCACCTTCAAAAGCCTTGTTTTTATTTGTTGTTACCAAAAGAATAGTAATCTCTTCTTTCTTTTCTTGAATATTTTCTTTTTGATTTAAAGTATTCAATATACTTGTTACATTAGAAGCAAACCCTTCATTTTTTGTTTCTAAAAATACAATGTTCTTACCAGGTTTCAATGCGTTTTTAATATCATCTACCAAGACATAATTCTCATCTTTACCATCTTCATTCTTTCTAGAATAAACAATGGTGGCACGATTAAACTCTCTCTTCAATTCATTAGCAATAGCAATGTTTTTTGAATCTGCAATAATGATGATATTATTAACCAATGTATCAGACTTAACAAAATTTACTATTCCACTTTTCAATAAATTATCTGCAGGTTTTGCTTGAAATACATTATCTAATAATTTAACATTGTTGCCTATAGGTGAAATAACAGGTACATTTAACGATCTTAAATCCATCGCTGCTTTTGCAAAATTCTTCCCAATTAACGGACCTATTACTGCATCTACAGATTCAAAATTATTAGATTTAATTATATCTGATACTTCGCTTACTTGGTTTTGGGTATCATAAACATCTACATTCAAAGAAATACCTAAATCTTTTAAAACCTCGATAGCCATTAAAACACCTGAATGAAAATCTAACGATGCTCTTAAATATGGATCATTTTTTATACTGTTTTTACAAGATACAGAATCTAAATCAAAACGATTCAATCTAAAAGGCAGCATTACTACTATCTTTTTTGTTTCAAAATCTGAAATATTTTCAGATAAGTTAACCTTACTCTCTCCTTCAATAATGCCAGATACTGCTTCAGAAAACGGAATCTTTAAAATCATCCCTTCTTTTAAACCACTTTGATTCAAACCAGGGTTTAAAGATTCTAATTCAGCCTGTTCTATATTTAATTTCAATTTTAATCTATAAAATCCTTCTTTTGGAAGTACTTTATAATAACTATATTTTTCGTCTACTTGTTTTTCTTCAGCTACATAAATATTTGGAACATTTATAATTTGTCCAGATTGTAATACATCTCCCATTTCTGGGTTTAATGCTTCTAACTCTTTAACTGTAATTCCAAATTTATATGCAACCCGCCATTTCCCTTCTTTTGGTAAAACTGTATATACTTTATCTGCTTTTGTTTCTTCAATAACTTCTGTTATTTTGAAAATTGGTATTTGAAGCTTATCACCTTTTCTAAGCGTATTAGCATATAAAAATTTATTGTATTTTTTTAAATCTTCAGCCTCTATATTATATTTCTTGGTTAGACTATATAAGGTTTCTTTACGTTTAGTTTTATGTTCTTTAAAACCTTGTAATTCTTTTACCTGAGTTATTTTTTGTTCTAGCAACCTAGATTTAGGAATTACTAAAACGGTGTTAGGTTTCAACCCTGTTTTCGCATCTGGATTTAAACTATAAATATCAAAAGGCGTAACATAATAACGTTTTGCAATAGCTTCTATGGTTTCTCCATTTTTAACTTGATGTGCATGAGGTTTATCAAAGCGTTGCGCTTGTAGAGTATTAAAACTTAGTACTAGAAGTAAACTTAAAACGGAAAAGAATTTAATCATGTAATTTATTTTTAAATAAGCGTGTACATTCTTAATTTATATTGAAACCAACACGTTTTCTTATATTTATACATATAGCATGCCAAAAACACAATATACAAATCTATTGCATTTTGTAACCATTTCCTTATATACGTATAATAAACATAAAAAGGATGACTGAAATAAAATAATTAGCCATTAATATTATAAACTATACACTTCATTATGATTCAATAATTATATGACCCAAAATGAAGTGTATAGTCACTCTCTATTCCCACTCTATAGTTGCTGGTGGTTTAGAACTAATATCGTAAACTACTCTATTAACGCCTTTAACTTTGTTTATTATATCATTTGACATTTTTTGAAGAAATTCATAAGGTAAGTTTACCCAATCGGCTGTCATACCATCAGTACTTTCAACAGCTCTAAGCGCCACACATTTTTCGTAAGTACGCTCATCCCCCATAACACCTACGCTATTAACTGGTAACAACATAGCACCTGCTTGCCAAACTTTATCATAAAGTCCCCACTCTTTTAATCCGTTAATAAAAATAGCATCAACTTCTTGTAGCATTCTTACTTTTTCGGCAGTGATATCTCCTAAAATCCTAATCCCTAATCCTGGACCAGGAAATGGGTGACGTCCTAATAATTCTGGATCTATACCTAATGTGGCACCAACACGTCTTACCTCATCTTTAAAAATAGCACGAAGCGGTTCTACAATTTTAAGCTTCATAAAATCTGGTAATCCACCAACATTATGGTGACTTTTAATAGTTGCAGATGGCCCACCTGTTGCAGATACACTTTCTATAACATCTGGATAAATTGTACCTTGTGCTAACCACTTTACATCTTCTAATTTATTAGCTTCATCATCAAAAACTTCAATAAATGAATTACCAATAGCTTTACGTTTTTTCTCTGGATCTTCAACTCCTGCTAAAGCTGCTAAAAAACGTTCTGAAGCATCTACACCTTTAACATTAAGTCCCATGCCTTCGTATTGCTTAAGCACACTTTCAAATTCGTTTTTTCGTAATAATCCGTTATTAACAAAAATGCAATACAGATTCTTTCCTATAGCTTTGTTTAGTAAAACTCCAGCTACAGTAGAATCTACACCTCCAGAAAGTCCTAAAACAACTTTATCATTACCAACTTTTTCTTGAATAGCTGCTACAGTTTCTTCAACAAAAGAGTCTGGTGTCCAGTCTTGATTTACACCTGCAATACCAACTAAAAAGTTTTCTAATAGTTGCTTTCCATCTGTTGAATGATAAACCTCTGGATGAAATTGAATAGCATAAGTTGTTTCTTCTTCAATTTTATAAGCAGCATTTTTAACATCGTTTGTACTAGCTAATAAAACACCATTTGTTGGCAGGCCTTTTATAGTGTCACTATGACTCATCCAAACTTGACTTCCTTCCGATATATTTTTAAAGAAAGGTTCATCATTTTTAATAAACGATAAATTAGCACGCCCATACTCTCTTGTATTTGACGGCGCTACTTCTCCTCCAGAAAAATGAGCTAAATATTGAGCTCCATAACAAACAGCTAGCATAGGTTTTATACCGCGTATTTTAGATAAATCTGGATGTAAGGCATCCTCGCCTCTTACGGAGTTTGGACTACCAGAAAGAACTACAGCTTTGTAATCTTCTACGTTTGTTGGAATTTTATTGAATGGGTGTATTTCGGAGTAAATGTTGAGTTCTCTAACTCTACGGGCAATAAGTTGTGTGTATTGCGATCCGAAGTCTAAAATTAATACCTTGTCATGTTGCATGCGCAAAAATAGGAATTGATTTTATAATGAAGAATTAGGAACCCCCTTTTTTTTATTTTTTTATACCATAGAATCTAAAATCATTTGAATATTATTTTCTGTAGTGTCTGGGTTTATAAAACAGAACCTTGATACGGTCTCATATTCATTACCTTTTTTCCATTCTGTTGGAGTCACCAACACAAAACCTTTTTTATGATTTTCATAAGTCCAATGCGTATAATCTTTAGGTTTCCAACCTATCCTTCTGTATAGAACACAAGACAAACTTGGATCTCTAACCAATTCTACATTTCGGTTTCCTTCGATTAATCTACCTGCAATTTGCGCTAATTCCAATCCACGCTCTACCGCTTATTTGTATTTATCTGTACCATGTGCAGCCAAAGAGAACCATAAAGGCAACCCAACCCTCTAACACACCGCGTTAACTGTATTTGATAATCTGTTGGATTAAAACCATGAGCTCCTTCGTCTTTAAAAATATCTAAATAAGAACCTTGTTGCGAATGTGCTTTTTTAGCTAGTTCTGGCTCTTTATAAATTACTGCACCACAGTCATAAGGAGAAAACATCCATTTATGCGGATCTATAGTTATACTATCTGCCTTTTCTATACCATTAAACAAATGCCTAACAGAATCTGCCGCCAAAGCACCACCGCAGTATGCAGCATCTACATGAAACCACAAATTTTCTTTTCACAAATATTGGCAATACCATCTAAATCATCAATAATTCCAGCATTGGTTGTTCCGCCTGTAGCAACAACCACAAATAAACGCTTTCGTTCATTCTCAGTTAAACCAGCTATAGCCTTTTCTAATTCACCGGCATGTAAAACATCTTCTGTATTAACCAAAAGCACATCAACATCTATAACTTTCGCCATAAACTTTATAGAAGAGTGCGCCCCTATAGATGTAATAATAAGTCCCTTTTCTCTTTTAAATTCATCGTTTTCTCTCTAATGTTCCCTCGCAGTAACCATAGTAGAAAGATTTACTACTGTACCTCCACTTGTAAAAACACCAAAAGCACCTTTTGGCAACCCCGTTAATGACACTATCCATCGCGTAGCTTCGTTTTCACAAGAATACCACCAACACCCTTCCATCCAATATGCGCCATGAATACTAGATGCCGATGTTACTAAATTAAACATAATTGCTGTTCTAGTAGGTACAGCAGGTATAAAAGCTAGATTTCTAGGATGATCTACTGGCACACTTGCTTTAGATAAGTATTTTTTCCAAAGATTAAAAGCATACCTATCCACAATACATTTATAATCAACACTTAACCAACTAACACTTTAAGTTCTTCTTTCTTTTTAGGTTTTCCAATTTTTATTTTAGTTGATGAAATTCTATCAATTGCATATTTCATGACATCCAGTATTATTTCTACCAAATACATGTCTATTTTGTACATACTTTGTGTAGTCGTTATAAACTTAAAATTAGAAACTCACCTTGTAAAGGTTGTAAAGATTTTATTAAATCTGGAATTAATTGATCTCCATATTCTAAATAAAATTCAGAAAAATTAGTGTTTCGCTCTTGTAAGCTTTGACCAGGAAATAATTCATTCTGAATTTCAGTCATTCTAAAAACTTGATCAGACAGTTTTCTTTTTTGAGCTTTGAGTAAGCGCTTTTCTAAATTATCTAATCCTTTTAATTGCTTTATTTCTTGAGACTTTACGGCACCTAAAAATGATTTATCAGTATTTTTGGCAAGTTTATATAATTCTTTAAATTGCTTTTTTAAATGCTTTTTTTGATTTGAAAAATCGATATTTATATTAGAAATAGCTCTAACTTTTTTATTTATGAATGAATGATGCTTTAAAAATATATCTTCTTTTGAAATATTTAAGGCTTGAAGTTTTTTAAGTTGACTTTCTGTTTGTATTAATACAGAATTACGGAGTAATAAAACAGGAAACTGAATATTAACAGCTTTAAAATAGTTTTTTAACTGAAACCAATATGCTATTTCACCACCACCACCAATATAGCATAGGTTAGGTAAAATTACTTCTTGGTACAAAGGACGCATAATTACATTTGGTGAAAACCTTTCTGGGAAATCTGATACTTCTTTTGTTATTTCATTCTTGCTCCAGGAGATATTTGTGTTTAATACTTTATAAACATCATCTTCAAAAACAATACGCTCTCTTACATTTTTAGTCAAATAAAACAAATTAATTTCTCGTGGAGTAACTTGAATATTATAGTTTTCTGAAAGCAGATCATTTGTTTCTGTTACCGCTTTAAAAGAGGTTCCATTTAATAATTCATCTTTTATTATAGAAGTAAATTCACGTTTTAAATCTCGTACATTAGCATCTACAATTACAAGACCGTATTCTGCAAACAATGCATTAGCCAAAAATAATGTTGCATCAGCTAGATTATCATGTTCTAAATAAGCTTTCTTAAATAAGTTTTTTAAAACTTGAGCATTTTTAGTCTGCCCTAATTCATTAGAAAAGGCATCAAAAACGTCATTCAATCCTTCTGTAGACAACTCGCCTACTGCACCTCTAGAGGTTCTATTCCATTGCACTTTCTTTCCTCTAAAATTAAAATAATTAATTTCTTCAAAATCATGATCTTCGGTCGCCATCCAATACACAGGTACAAAGTTAGATGCAGGATACGCTTCCTTTAATGCTGAAGCTAAATTAATAGTTGATGTTATTTTATATAAAGAATACAAAGGCCCTGTAAATAAATTAAGTTGATGCCCGGTAGTTATTGTGAATGTATTTTCTGCATTTAGCAACTCTATATTTTGTTTTGTTAAATCTGAAGCCTCAATATTTTCATATTGCTTCTTTAGAGCTGAAACTAGAGTAGCTCTTGATTCTGAAGAAAATGATTTCCGTTTTTCTTCTATTTGATCTTTAAAGTTTTCCAAATTTGGAAACCGTTTATAAAAAGGAGTAACACTCTCGCTTTTGGCAAGATAATCACACATCAATTGAGAGAAATAACCCGTTTCATGAAACGAAATATGGTCTTGTTGCATATCTACATTTATAATATCATGTAAATATAATGTTATTTGTATTTTATAAATCTAAAAAATAAGTTAAGAGTTTAAAATAGTCTTATCATTATAATGAATAATAAAAAACAAGAGAATAGATAAATTATAAATCCACCCCAATAAGAAACCTTAAACAATTATGTTAAAACCAACTAACACACAGTAGATTATTGTTTTTTCTTACAAATTAAGAGTTGAATTAATACCATAACAACAAAAACTATGAGAACAAAAAACTTAATAACTTTCATGACCCTTTGCGCTTTTTTAATGTTTACTACAAGTAAAGTAAATGCGCAATAAACTTCTGATTACAAAGAGTTAAAAGGAAATATAATTGATGTCAACACAAAAAAAACACTTTCGTTTACGGATATAAAGTTTTTTAAAACATTAAAAAACGAAATGATTTATCACAACAAATTTAAAAAACAACAAGAAGCTAAAATGGCTATATTTGAATATATTGAAGTTTAATATAATCGTAAAAGACTACATTCATCCTTAAAATAAAAAACACCACATCAAATGGAAATCGAACTTTATAACAAACTTAAAATAGTTGCTTAATATGTCTTTAAAAAAGTATCCAACAAAATCTAGGTAGTTCAATATTCTTCAAATATAATAAACGCTTCACATTTAGACTTGTCATCATCTAGTGGAAGTGATATGAAATTAAAAATAAATACGTCTGTTCTTAACTGCAAATCTAGTAACGGTAGCAACTTACGTCTTTCTGGAAAAACAGGTAAATTACTTGCTGAAGCAATTAACGGCAGAGACATCAAATACTATGGTAACCCAACCAAGGTAAAAAAGTGATAGCTCTTCTGGAAGTGATAAGAAATAATATATTTAACAACTAACTAATCTATAAAGCATTCCAAACTTATCTATAAGTCTAGAATGCTTTTTTGCTATCACAAATAAAGTGACCGATTCATAATTATGTGTCAAAAAAATATAGACATTCGTTATACAACATTAACTGTTAATCCTTTGTTAAGATGAAAAGCTCGCTTATTTCATTAGTTTTATCAATATTAGTAATAACCATTTCTAACGCCCAAAATATTGAAAAAGTTAAAGGCAACAGAAACGTTACCTTAATACAAACCCCAATCGCTCCTTTTCATACTATAGAAGTTGATGAAGATTTTGAAGTTGATATTATTTACAGCAAAGAACCATCTATTGAAATTGAAACTGATGAAAATCTACACGAATTTATAAATTTTTCCGTAAGAGATAGTATTCTTTCTTTCAATAAAGCAAAAAAGATTACATCAAAAAAAAAACTAAGGATTAGAGTAAGTTACAACGATTTATTTTCTAATATCGAAATTAGAGATGATGCAAAAATACACTCACTTACAACTTTAGAATTATTAAATGCGAACATAAAAACTGAGGGAAATTCAAAAGCAAGTTTAACTATAAAAACAGATTTTTTAAACTTTGAAGGGGGAGATAAATCCAAAACTCTACTTAATTTAACATCGGGCAGTACAAGTGTAAATCTAAAAGGAAACAGCAAATTAGAAGCTTTGATTAACTCACCTAATTTAAATATTGAATTATATCAAAAAGCAGATGCTATTATTGAAGGTGACTCTGATAATTTGATTTTAAAAACCGATGATGGTGCTAAATTCTCTGGAAAAGAATTTACCTCTAAAACATGCCATATTATATGTGAATCTTCCAGTGGCGCTACTTTAGAAGTTGTAGATAATATAAACGTATCGGTTTCAGGAGATAGTTCTATTTACCTATATAATAATCCAAAAATGATTATCAATCAATTCTCAGATACTTCAAAAATTCAGAAAAAAATGAAATAATTTTATTTTAACCATTGGGATACCTCTCTCAAGGCATCTAAAGGTTTTTCAGTTAATGGCCAATATTCAAAACCTACATAACCTTCAAATCCTGTTTCTTCAATTGCTTTAAATACCTCTGGATAGTTTATTTCTCCTCTTTGTAACTCATTCCTACCAGGGTTTCCTGCTGCATGGAAATGCCCTATTTTATCAATATTAGAAACAATATTTTTAATAAGCTGTCCCTCAATTATTTGTTGATGATAAATATCAAAAACAACTTTAATGTTGGGACTATTAACATCCTCAATTATATTGAATGCCTCCTCACTTTTCACTAAAAAATAACCTTTATGATCTATTAAATCGTTTAAAGGCTCTGTGACTAAAGTGATACCAGACTCTTCTAATAAAGGAGCCGATTCTTTTAAGCCATCTACTAAAGATCTATATTGTAATTCACGTGGTACATCAATTAAAAAATCACCAAATTGAGAAATTAGTATATTAGTATTTAACTTTTTAGCAGCGTTGATAGACTTTTTTAATCCTTCTAAATATAATAACCGTGATTTAGAATCTACAAGACTTATAAATTTAGTGCAACATGCCGAAATAGTTAAGTTATTCTTAGTCTGAGCCACTACTAACTCATCAAGGTCTTTATCGCATCAGCTCCAAAATTCTATAGCAGTAATATCACTATCTCTAGCGTAACTACATGCTTCCTCAAATGATTTACTTTCAAAAACTGAATCTATACACACCGATGGCCTAAGCCCTTTAATCATAACTGCTATATTTCAAATTAAAATCAAATATAAAACGAAACACTAATAAAAACCTAATCTAATATTTAGAACATATCCAACTAACTTAGTTCTAAAAAATAGATTAACAAAAAAACAAAACGTATTAAAATGATGTTTTAATGCATTTTATATTTATTTTTGCTTTGTTTTGTTTTTCCTTGCCGCCTCTTGTTTAGACGCTTTAATAACTAATTTTTCAGCCTTTTTCTAGATTCAGTCTCTTTTAGTTCCTGCTTATGTGTATCTATAAGTGGACCGTATTGTTCTTTATCAAAAGCATCATAATTAGATAAAACTTTATTTAAAGCATCTCTTTCATTTATCAGCTCTTGCGAAGCATTTTCCCAATATTTAATCTCAGGAGAGCTAATTAAATTCGATAGAGAACTTGTTACATCATACCATTTTTCGATTCCATATTTTAGAACACTTTTACCACAAATAAGTTATAAATGTCTCTCTAAAGGATTTACTCTTAAATCGTACAAAGCCATTTCAACGTCTTTTCTTAGAACTTCTAAATCCATTTTTACATCTACATTTGATCTCTTTTTATTACTCGCTTTTTAATTACTTTTTCTGTTCCGCATTGAAAAAGTAAAATCTTTCATTTGCATATATGCTCTAGGATCAATAACATGATTAAATTCTCTCAACACATATTCTCTTAATTTATTCTTATTTGAAATCACTTCTGCTAAATTGTATCCATTTAAAAAGTCGAATGCGTTAGATAATAAATCTGCACCTTCAGATACTATTATTACTGGCATAATATCTACATATTCAGTAAATCCTTTAGTACCTTACCTGCTAGATATTTCTTTTTATTTGAAGATACAATGATTGCAAATGTATGGTTTGAAAGTTCCCATGGCGGAAACTTAGCTTCTATATCTTGCTCTCATAATTACAAACCATGGTCTCCACATACATAAAAAATCATATACTCTTAATTATGTTTTTTATTATATTCTTTAAATGCTTTTATAGATTTAAAATTGTTGTTAATACAAGTACAGTTTGTTTTAATTTTCTCATATTAAATTATTTTATGATTAATAGCATCACAAAATTGCATTCAAATAAGAATGAAGTCAACACGAATAATTATGTAGGTTTCAAAAAGGCAGTATTTTTATTATACACTTAGTGTAAATAATAAAAATGATAGTTTAAAAATTTGAATATCCGTTTTCACACATAATCTAGTAATATTTGCTATTACAAGTCTATCAAAGAGTTTATTTTCAAAGTATCTTCGGTTTAATTTATATACAAATTCATTGAGGTATAATTGAAGATACTTTCCTTTTATTTTGTGATAATTACCCAGTAAGTTTCTTTTCGCATTACTTATGGTTATATGTACCCATTTTAATGTTTCTATTGTAGTTTGTTTGTC